>NZ_JAKRMO010000057.1:0-27850 GCF_022346485.1 Brachybacterium sp. ACRRE
GGGCTCGGCCGCGCGCACCCGCAACCAGCCCACGAGCGCCTCGGGGCCGGCCGCGCGCGCCGCCGCGCTGACCCGCGTCGAGAGCCCCGAGCCGCCCTACTCCGACGAGGACTTCGAGGAGGAGCCGCCGCGGCGCGGCCCCTGGCCGGCGCTGGTGACGCTCGTGCTCGTGGTCGCAGTGCTCGCGGGCGCCCTGTGGGCCGGGTACACCTGGTCGCAGAAGCAGTACTACGTGGGCACCGACGGCGACAGCGTCGTCATCTACCGCGGCATCTCCCAGGACCTGGGACCGGTCTCGCTCTCGGACCCGGTCGAGGTCACCGACGTGCCCGTGGACTCCCTGCCCTCGATCACCCAGCAGCAGGTCACCTCGACGATCCCGGCCGACGACCTCGCCGACGCCCAGGAGATCGTGGACCGCCTGGAGTCGCAGACCGCGACCACCCTGCCCACGACGCCGACCGAGGGCCCGACCCCGCCGGCGGACGACGCGAGCAGCGCGTCCTCGTCCTCCACGGCCGACGAGGGGGACTGATGGTCACCGTCGTCTCCTACACCGCCCGCCCGCGGCGCGTCCTGCAGGCGCTGCTGCTGCTGATCGCCGCAGGCCTCGGCGTGCTCACCTACGCGCTCGTGGGCCTGGGCCGCCACGGGGAGATCCCCGACGCCCTGCCCGCGGTCGCGATCGGCGCCGGCGTGATCGTGCTGGTCCTCCAGATCGCGGTGATGTGGCGCGCGCCGTACGCGGATCCGGTGATCCTGCCGATCGCGGTGCTGCTGAACGGCATCGGCGTCGCCATGATCTTCAGCTACGACACCGCGGTCACGAAGTACATCGGCACCACCGCGTCCTACGCCTCGCGCCAGCAGCTGTGGACGGTGATCGGCGCGATCCTGGCCGTGGTCGTGCTCATGGTGATCCGCGACCACCGGATCCTGCGCCGCTACATGTGGATCTTCGCGGTCAGCGGGGCGGTGCTCCTGCTGCTGCCCCTGGTCCCGTTCCTCACCGACGAGCAGTACGGCTCGAAGATCTGGATCAGGATCGCCGGCTACTCCTTCCAGCCGGCGGAGCTCGCGAAGATCTGCATCGCGATCTTCTTCGCCGGCTACCTGGTCTCTCGCCGCGACACCCTCGCCCTCGCCGGGCCCAAGGTGCTGGGCATCCACCTGCCCCGCTGGTCGGACTTCGGGCCGATCCTCGCGGCATGGGCCTTCTGCATCGCGATCCTCGTGTTCGAGACCGACCTGGGCACGGCGCTGATGTTCTTCGGCCTGTTCGTGGCCATGCTCTACGTCGCGACCGACCGCCTGAGCTGGCTCGTGATCGGCGCCGTGATGTTCGTGCCCCCTGCGATCTTCGCCGCGACCCTGCTGGGGCACGTGCGCACCCGCTTCACGTGCTGGCTGGACCCGCTGAGCAGCGAGAACTACGGCGCCTGCGAGCAGATCGCGCGCGGCCTGTTCGGTATGGCCTCGGGCGGGCTCGTGGGCAAGGGCCCCGGCGGGGGCCGGCCCGACATGGTGCCCTTCGGGCACAGCGACTTCATCTACTCCACCCTCGCCGAGGAGCTCGGCATGGTGGGCGCCTTCGCGGTGCTCCTGCTCTACATCCTGCTGGTCCAGCGGGCGATGCGCGCGGCCGTCGGCATCTCCGACGGCTTCGGGACGCTGCTCGCCGCGGGGCTCGGCTTCGTGCTCGCCCTCCAGGTGTTCGTGGTCGTCGGCGGCATCACCCGCGTGATCCCCCTGACCGGCCTCACCCTCCCCTTCCTCGCCTCGGGCGGCAGCTCGCTCGTGTGCAACTGGATCATCGTGGCGCTGCTGGTGAGGATGTCCGACGCCGCCCGTCGGCCCGCGGCCCGTCGCCTGGACGGCGAGGGCGCGCCGGCGCGCCGGCAGAAGGGTCCGAAGGACAGCGGCGAGCCGCAGCGAGCACAGGAGGCGATGTCGTGAACAAGCCCCTGCGCCATGTCTGGCTGGTGGTCGGCGTGCTGTTCGTGCTGCTCTTCGGCTCGACCACCTACTTCCAGGTGATCGATGCGAAGTCGCTGAACGCCAACAGCCACAACTACCGCACGGTCTACGCCCAGTACGACCGCCACCGCGGACCGATCGTGGTGGGCGGCGAGCCGATCGCCGAGTCCCATGCGACCGACGACGCCTACGGCTACCAGCGCACCTACGATCCCGGATCGCTGTACGCCCCGCTCACGGGCTACTATTCCGTCCAGTACGGCTTCAGCGGGCTCGAGAAGTCGCTCAACGACACGCTCTCCGGGGAGTCCGACGCGCTCTTCTACCAGCGCCTGACGGACACCATCTCCGGGCGCGACCCGCAGGGCGCGACCGTCGCGCTGACGATCGACCCGGACGCCCAGGAGGCCGCCGCGAAGGCGCTCGAGGGACGCCGCGGCGCCGCCGTCGCGCTCGACCCCGAGACCGGCAAGGTGCTCGCGATGGTCTCCGCCCCGAGCTACGACCCCAACACCCTGGCGACCCATTCCGCGAAGAAGGCCGAGGCCGCCTGGAGCGAGCTGAACGACGATCCGGACCGGCCCCTGTCCAACCGCGCGATCGCCGGCGACCTCTACCCGCCCGGCTCCACCTTCAAGCTCATCGTCGCGTCCGCCGCCCTGGACAGCGGCGACTACACGAAGGACACGAGCATCCCCGGCCCCGGTTCGTTCACGCTGCCGGACACCCAGAGCACCCTGTACAACCACCCCAACCAGGGGAACACGGCCTGCGGGGCGGACGACTCCTCGACCCTGTCCGAGGCCCTGCAGCAGTCCTGCAACACCTCGTTCGCGAAGCTCGGCATCGAGCTGGGCCAGGACGCGGTGCGCAAGAAGGCCCAGGAGTTCGGCTTCGGCGACCGCCTGGAGATCCCGCTGTCGGTCACGCCCTCGTCGATGGGCGACGACCTCAACGACGCGCAGCTGGCCACGAGCTCGATCGGCCAGTACGAGGACCGCGTGACGCCCCTGCAGATGGCCATGGTGGCCTCGGCGATGGACAACGACGGCAAGGTGATGACCCCGCAGCTCGTCGACGAGGTCCGCACCCGCGACCAGTCGGTGATCTCGTCGTTCTCGGCCGAGCAGTATTCGCAGCCGCTGAGCGCCTCGAACGCCGCGCAGATGCGCGAGATGATGGTCTCCACCGTCGAGGACGGCACCGGCACCGCCGCGAAGATCGACGGCGTCGAGGTCGGCGGCAAGACGGGCACGGCCGAGTGGGGCGACGGCCGCACCCCGCACTCGTGGTTCGTCGGCTACGCCGACAGCGGCGACAAGAAGGTCGCCGTGGCCGTGGTCGTCGAGGAGGGCGGCTACGGAGCGGATGTCGCGGCACCGATCGCGCGCGATGTGATGAAGGCGGTGGTCTCGCAGTGAGGACCGGCAAGGGACTGGTGCTGGAGGGGCGCTACCGCCTGGACTCCCTGATCGCCACGGGCGGCATGGGAGAGGTGTGGAAGGGCTGGGACCAGGACCTCGACCGCGAGACGGCGGTCAAGGTGCTGCGCGAGGAGTACGCCTTCGACGAGGGCTTTCTCAAGCGCTTCCGCGCCGAGGCGCGCCACACCGCCTCGCTCAGCCACGACACGATCGCCGCGCTGTACGACTACGGCGAGATCGACGGCCGCGCCTACATCGTCATGGAGCTGTGCAAGGGGCGGCCGCTCTCGGAGATCATCGAGGAGCACCCCGACGGCCTCCCCGAGGACCGCGTGGTCTCGGTGCTCATCGACCTCGCCCGCGCGCTCGACGCCGCCCACGCCAAGGGCGTGGTCCACCGCGACGTGAAGCCCGAGAACATCCTCGTGGACGACGCCGACGACTGGCACATGAAGATCACCGACTTCGGGATCGCCCGCAGCCAGGACCAGGCGCGGCTGACCAAGACCGGGCTCGTGATGGGCACTGCCCAGTACCTCTCCCCCGAGCAGGCGATGGGCAAGCAGGCCACCTCGCTCTCGGATCTTTACGCCCTCGGGATCGTCGCCTACGAGATGCTCGTGGGGCATCGCCCCTTCACCGGCGCCAGCCAGGTCGAGATCGCCATGGCGCAGGTGAAGAAGCAGCCGCCGGCCCTGCCGGAGTCGGTGAACCCGGACCTGCGGCACCTGGTGATGATGCTGCTCGCGAAGGCCCCGGCGAACCGTCCCCGCTCGGCGGCGGCGGTCGCCCGCATCCTCGAGTCGATCCAGCGCGGCGAGGAGCCGCGCTTCACGACCGGCGCGATTCCCGCGGGCGCCGCGGCCTCCGGCGCCTCGGCGGCCTCGGGCGCCTCCGCGTCCTCCGGGTCGACCGGGGAGAACCGCGCGGGCTCCGGGAAGCCGTCGGCGTCTCCCGTGGGCACGCGCACCGCGGCGATGCCGCTGCCGCGCACGCACCGCCGGCGCGGGATCCGCCATCGCTCGGGGACCTCGGGCCCGTCGGCCCTCTCGGGCGCCTCGGCGCCGTCGGCCTCCGAGACCGGAGGATCGGGCGCTCGCGGGGCGGGCACCCGCGCGGCGATGCCCGCCGCGGGCTTCTCGCGCACGTCGAGCGCCTCCCGGCTCTCGGGTCCCGGCTCCCCCGCGTCCGTCGGCTCCCCCGCCGGCGCCCCGGGATCCTCGCCGGCCCCTGGCACCGGCACCGGTGCCGGGACCGGGAACGCGACTGCCGCGGGATCGACCTCGGCCGACGGCGCGGGCGGTGGGATCTCCACGGTGCCCTCGGGCCGCACCGCGCGGTCCACGAGCACCGGTGCGCGGATCGGCCCGTTCACGGTGCCCGGCTTCGTGCTGCTGCTGATCGTGGTCGTGGTGGCGGCCGTCGCGATCGGGATGGGTGTGGGCATCATCCCCAGCGGCTTCCTGAGCGGCGAGGCCGCGCACGCGGCACATGCACGTACGATGTTCGCGTCGCCCCAGATCGGCGACTTGACGAGGACGGTAGGACAGTGAGCGAAGAGAACCTGATTCTGTCCGGGCGCTACGCCCTGGGCAAGGCTCTCGGGCACGGCGGCATGGCCGACGTGCACCTGGCGGAGGACCGCCGTCTGCATCGCACCGTCGCGGTGAAGATCCTGCGCACCGACCTCGCGCGCGACACGAACTTCCAGGAGCGCTTCCGCCGCGAGGCGCAGAGCGCCGCCGGCCTGAACCATCCCTCGATCGTCGCCGTGTACGACACCGGCGAGGAGCACGCCAAGGACTTCACCGGGCACGAGATCACGATCCCCTACATCGTGATGGAGTACGTGCGCGGAAAGACCCTGCGCGAGTACGTCGACCCCGAGCACCCGATGCACGTGGGCCAGGCGGCCACGATCATGCAGGCGCTGCTCTCCGCGCTCGAGTACTCCCACCAGCAGGGCATCGTCCACCGCGACATCAAGCCCGGCAACATCATGATCACCGACGACGGCGACGTGAAGGTCATGGACTTCGGCATCGCCCGCGCGGTGGCCGACGCGACCGGGATGACCCAGACCCAGGCGGTCATGGGCACCGCCCAGTACCTCTCCCCCGAGCAGGCCCGCGGGCAGCTCGTGGACGCGCGCAGCGACATCTACTCCGCCGCGTGCGTGTTCTACGAGCTGGTCACCGGGCGCCCGCCGTTCACCGGCGACAGCCCCGTCTCGATCGCCTACCAGCACGTGCGCGAAACCCCCGTCCCGCCCTCGCGGTACAACCCCGCGATCACGCCGGACGTGGACCGGGTGATCCTCACCGGGCTCGCCAAGGACCGCGAGACCCGCTACCCCTCGGCGACCGCCTTCGGGCGCGACATCGCCTCGGTGGTCGCGGGACGGCGTCCGCAGCTCGTGGCCGGGGACCCCCAGCCCACGTCCGATGCGGAGGCGACGACCGTCCTCAGCCCCGTCGACGAGCGCACCGAGGCGCTGCCCGCGCAGTCCGCGGGCTCCGCGCAGACCCATCGGGCACCGCTCGCGGCGGCCGCGGGAGCCGGTGCCCTCGGCGCCGGCGCGCTCGGTGCCGGAGCGGCAGGCGCCGGCGGCGCAGGCACCCCGGGCTCCCCGGGAGCGGTCTCGGCCGACGAGCCGGGCGAGGAGCTCGAGCAGAAGCGCAAGCGGCCCGTCTGGCTGATCGTGCTGATCATCCTCGCGGTGCTCGCCGTGCTCGGGGCGGCCCTCGCGCTCTGGCAGCCGTGGAACACGGGCCCCAAGCAGGTCGAGGTCCCGCAGGTCGTCGGCATGAGCGAGGCCCAGGCGAAGTCGGCGCTCGAGGGCGAGAGCCTCACCGGGAAGTTCGAGAAGAAGGCGAGCTCCGACGTCGCCGAGGGAGAGGTCATCTCGACCGACCCCGAGGGCGGCACAGAGGTCGACGAGCAGTCGACCGTCAACGTCGCCGTCTCCAGCGGGCCCGAGCAGGTCGAGGTCCCCGACCTCTCCGGGATGGACCGCGACGAGGCGACGAAGAAGCTCGACGACCTGGGGCTCGGCATCGAGATCGGCGACCCCCAGGACGCGGCCGGCAAGAAGGCCGGGACTGTCGTCGGCCAGGACCCGTCGGCCGGATCGAACGCAGAGGCCGGGGACACGATCACCGTGAACCTCGCCTCGGGCGACGCGGAGCTGCCGGACGTCACGGGCCTGGACCAGGACACCGCGACCAAGACCCTCGAGGACCAGGGCTTCGAGGTCGACGCGACGACCAAGGAGACCGACGACGAGGACCCGGGCACGATCACGGACCAGACGCCCACCGGCGGCGACGGGAAGACCGCGGAGGTCGGCTCCACGGTGCAGATCGTGGTCGCGAAGGCCCCCGGGAACATCACGATGCCCAACGTCGTGGGGCAGACGGAGTCGGAGGCCCGCAAGACCCTCGGCGCCAAGAACCTCGGCGTGAAGGTCACCTACCAGTCTGACGACTCCGTCGCGAAGGACACGGTCATCAAGACCGATCCCGAGCCGAACGCGTCCGTGGAACCGGGGACGACGGTGACCGTGTACGTCTCCACCGGGCCCGAGAAGACCGAGGAGCCCTCGGAGACCCCCAGCTCCGAGACGCCTTCCGAGACGCCCTCGGACACCCCGTCGGACACGCCGAGCGAATCCGAGACCCCGTCGGACAGCGACAGCCCGACCCCGTCGGACAGCGATGACGGGGACGACGGCGACCAGGGCGGGGACCAGGGCGACGGCAATGACTGAGCCCACCGCGCGGATCCTGGTGATCGACAACTACGACAGCTTCGTCTTCACGATCGTCGGCTACCTCCAGCAGATGGGAGCAGCCACGACCGTCGTGCGCAACGACGAGGTGCCGCAGGGCGCTGACGGCGCGATCGACCTGGGCGGATACGACGGCGTGCTGGTCTCCCCCGGCCCCGGGACGCCCTCGACCGCCGGCCGCGTCCTGGACGTGGTGGGCGCGTGCGCCGACGGCGCGGTGCCGATGCTCGGGGTGTGCCTGGGCCATCAGGCGCTCGGCCAGTACTTCGGCGGCACCGTGACCCACGCCCCGCAGCTCATGCACGGGCGCACGAGCGTGGTCGAGCACGAGGGCAGGAGCGTCTTCGCGGGCGTGCCGAGCCCCTTCACGGCCACCCGCTACCACTCGCTCACGGTGGTCCCGGAGACCGTGCCGGACGTCCTCGAGGTCACCGCCCGCACGGCCGACGGGGTCGTGCAGGGCCTCGCCCACCGCGAGCTCCCGCTGCACGGCGTGCAGTTCCACCCCGAGTCGGTCCTCACCGAGCACGGCCACCTGATCCTCGCGCGGTTCCTCGAGCTGTGCGACGGCGTCGACGCGCGCGAGCGCTCCCGGGGCCTCGCCCCGCTGCTCGCGCCGTCCTGAGCCGGACGGCCGGGACCCGGGCCCCGCGGCCCCGGCCCCACGGCCCCGGTCGCGCCGTCCCGGTCGCGCCGTCCAGGCGGGCCTTATACGCTGGGGCGGACATCCCTCCCCTCGTCACCTCCCCTGACCTCGTCCCCCGTCGGAAACGGAGCAGCATCGCATGGCCGCAACCCAGCGCAGCAAGCGCGACCGGAAGAACGCGGACCCCGCGAAGCGCGCCAAGGGCGCCGAGCCCGCGAAGCGCGGCACGGCGGAGAAGTCCTCGACCGACGAGACCCATGAGAAGGCGAAGGACGCGATCTCCGAGCGCCGTCGGCCCGCCGCTGAGAGCACGGGCCGCGGCCGCCGCGTCGCCGCGCCCGCGGTCACCCCGAACTGGATCGCCCCGGTCGCGGTGGTCCTGCTCATCGTGGGCCTGATCTACCTGGTCACCTACTACCTCTCGAGCGCGACGCTGCCGCTCCCGATCGGTGACTGGAACCTGCTCGTGGGCTTCGGCGTGCTCGCCATGGGCGGCGTGACGCTCATGTTCTGGAAGTGAGCACTCCCCCGCCGCTCCCGGACCACGGCGCCGCATCGACAGAAGCCGCATCGACCGGTGCCCCATCGGCGGGCACCGCACGATCCGCCGGCACCGCAACAGCTCAGCCCTGGCGCCGCTTCGTCGCCCTCGGCGACTCCTTCACGGAGGGCATCGGCGACCCCGATCCCCATGCTCCCGGGGGCCACCGCGGCTGGGCCGACCGCGTCGCCGAGGAGCTGGGCCGCTCGGTCCCGGGCTTTGAGTACGCGAACCTCGCGATCCGCGGGCGCCTCTACCAGGAGATCATCGACGAGCAGATCGAGCCCGCGGTCGCGCTCGAGCCGGACCTGGTGAGCATCTTCGCCGGCGGCAACGACGTGATCCGCGGACGCGACCCCGACGAGATCGCCGCCGCGATGGACACGGCCGTCGGCCGCCTCGCCGAGACCGGCGCGACCATCGTCCTGTGGACCGGGCCCGACGTCGGCTCCACGCCCGTGTTCCACCTGATCCGCGGGCGCACCGCGATCTACAACGAGAACATGCGCGCGATCGCGCAGCGCCACGGCGCCGCGGTCGTGGACCTGTGGTCGCTGCGCTCGCTCACGCACGAGGGGATGTGGGCCGAGGACCGCCTGCACTTCTCCCCCGAGGGGCACCTGACGATCGCCGCGCACGTGCTCGACACCCTGGGCGTCGAGCACACGCTGCAGCCCCATGACCTGGGCGACCCGACCGCGCTGCCGTGGCGCGAGGCCCGCCAGCAGGACCTGCACTGGGCGCGCGTGCACTTCGGGCCGTGGGTGGTGCGGCGTCTGCGCCGGCAGTCCTCGGGCAGCGCGGTGCGGCCGAAGAGGCCGTGTGCCGCACCGGTCTTCGGTCGGCCCATGCCTCCCGGCACCTCCGCCTCCGACCGGTAAGTCCAGTGGCACATCGGGCCGAGGGACGGTAGGTCCGGCGGCACGTCGGGCCGACGGACGTCGCCGTCCTGCGCCGACGGATCGCGACGCGGTTCCGCCGCTCCGCCGGCCGATGGGTACTTCTCCCCACTGCGCTCCCGCACGAGGGCATCTAGGGTATGGGCAACGGGCTGCACCGAGCGCACTGGTCGGGGCCCGCAGGCGCGGGGTCGCCGCGCCGCCCACCTCCTTCGACAACGGGGCCACCATGCACTCCCTCTCCCTGCGGCGACGGCTCGCCGCGCTCCTCCTCCTTCCTCTCCTCCTGCTCGTGGCCGGCTGCGCACGGGTGACCGCGGATTTCGACATCACCAGCGCGGACAGCTACGACCTCGACTTCGACATGGCCGTCGAGAAGTCATATGTCCAGAGCGAGTTCAACTCCGCCGACGAGCTGTGCAAGGGCCTCGAGGACGAGGACTCCGGCGAGTTCGGCCAGGCGAAGTGGGAGCCCTACACCGAGGACGACATGTGGGGCTGCAAGATCTCCGGCACCGTCGAGAAGAAGGACTTCGGGTCGGGCTTCACGATCGACGAGAGCGACGGCGAGCTGCACCTGAAGACCTCGCCGGACTCCTCCTTCGATCCCTCGAGCAGCGGCTTCAGCGCGAGCGACCTCGACCTCACGGTCACCTTCTCCTTCCCGGGCAAGGTCATCGAGGCCAACGTGGGCACCGTCGACGGCAAGACCGTCACGATCACCGACGCCGGTGACATGAGCAAGGGCGTGGACATCACCGCGAAGGCCGGCGGCATCGGCGCGGGCCTGATCATCCTCATCGTCGCCGTGATCGTCGTGCTGCTGATCGTGCTGATCATCATCGCGCTGATCGTGTTCTTCGTGGTGCGCTCGCGCCGCCGGAACAACGCCCAGAACAGCGCGGGCCCCGGCGGCTTCGGCGGACCGGCGGGAGGCAACGGCGGCTTCGGCAACGGCAGTGACTTCGGCGGGAACGCCGGGAACGCCGGCTACCCCGGCGGCTCCGGCTACCCGGGCGGCGGACAAGGCCAGGACCCGCAGCAGGGTGGCCAGGGTGAGCAGTGGAACCAGGCTCCCGGTCAGCAGGGCCAGCAGTGGGGCCAGGCCCCCGGTCAGCAGGCGCCCCAGGCCCCCTCGGAGCAGCAGCCGTGGAATCAGCCTCCGGCCCCGCAGGATCCGCAGGGTCAGCAGCCCTGGGGCCAGCAGCCGGGGCAGGGGTCCGACGGCGAGCAGCCGTGGAGCCGTCCGCCGCAGAACTGAGGCTCGGCGCGCGGGTGCGCGGTCACCCGTGACGCTCCTCGAGAGGCCGTGAGGCGGCTCACGGCCTCTCGATTGGCGCGGCGAACCGGTGCCGACTAGTATTACTGAGGTCGGTCACGCCGACGGGCGCCTGTAGCTTAACGGATAGAGCATCTGACTACGGATCAGAAGGTTGGGGGTTCGAATCCCTCCAGGCGCACCAGCGGAAAGGCCCCGTCACCTGCGGTGACGGGGCCTTTCGCATGTCGGGGCACAGTTCCTTCGCCCTCAGCCCCGCGCGATCGCCTCGCGCACGCTGGGCCAGGACTGGAGGATGTCGCGGGCCTCGGGATCGTCCTCCGCGGCGATCGCCTCGGTGCGCGCCTCCTCGAGCAGCTCGTCGATCACCACGCGCGTGCCGCGGTCGACGGAGGCGACGGCGGCCTCGACCATCGCGAAGCTGAGGATGTTCTCGTGCACCTCGCACATGGGAGTGCGGCCTTCGCGGAGCGCGGTCACGAACTCGATAATCGAGGCGTCGATCTGGTCGGGCTCGGGCTCGGCAAGCGCCTGCTCGAGCGCCGTCTGCAGGGAGCGGGTCCGCTCCTCGTCCTCGGTGCCGAGCTGCGGCACGCCCTTCCCGTCCCAGGTCGCCGTGCCGTGCTCGGCCCCGATGCGCCACTCGCTGTTCCAGTAGGTCGGCAGGCCGCGCGCGTTCCAGGTGCCGTTGTAGACGAACAGCGAGCCGCCGCTCATCTCGAAGGTGCAGCTCACGGTGGCGTCGCCCGCGTACACGCTCCACTGCGGGTTGGTGCCGTGCGCGGTCACCGCGAGCGGGTCCGTGCCGGTGATGTAGCGGGCCGTGTCGAAGGCGTGGATGCCCATGTCCCGCAGCAGCGGGTGCTGCTGGGTGGCGCGGAAGCCCTCGTGCTCGGTGAACAGGCTGAAGAAGGCGCTGGTGAGGATCGTCGGCCCGTGCTCGGCGACGAAGCGCCGCAGCTCCCGCACCTGCGGGAAGAACCGGCGCGACTGGGAGACCATGAACGGCACTCCCGTGAGCTCCGAGTGGGCCATGAGGCTCAGCGCCTCCGGGAGCGTCTCGGTCACCGGCTTCTCGCCGAGCACCGGGATGCCCGCGTGCAGGGCCTTGCGGGTCACCGGGTGGTGGGCGACGGGGACCGTCGGGTCGATGAGGATGTCGGCTCCCACCTCGAGGGCGAGGTCCACGCCGTCGGTGCCGACGGCGACGGTCGAGGGGTCCTCGACGCCCGATTGGGCGATGGACTGCGCGGGCATGTCCTCGACGAGGTCGGCGACGCCCACGAGCTCCGTCACCGGGCTCGAGGCGATCACGCGCGCCCACCACTTCCCCATCCCGCCCGCGCCGACGACGACGGCCCGCAGGGGCCGCTGCCCCGCGGAGTTCGCGATCGCGGCGTTGGGGTCGGCGACGGCGTCCGAGGTGCTCGCCTCCGCGCGCGTCCCGTCGGCCGCTGTGCTCTCGCGCAGATCAGATGACACGGGTGATCTCCTCGCCCTCGGCGGTGCGGGCGCCCTCGCGGAACCAGTCCCGCGGGGCGTTGGCGATCTTGACCGCGGCGCGCTCGCGGTCCTCCTGGGGCCGGGCCCAGAGAGCGGCGTTGGCGAGCACGCGCTGGATCTCCGCCTGGTGGTAGACGGGGTACTCCTGGTCACCGGGGCTGAAGTAGAAGATGCGCCCCTTGCCGCGGTAGAAGCAGCAGCCCGAGCGGAACACCTCTCCCCCGCTGAAGGAGGAGATGAAGACCTGCTCGTCGGGCGCGGGGATGTCGAACATCTCCCCGTACATCTCCTGCCCGGGGATCACGATCGGGTGCGGCACGCCGCGGGCGATCGGGTGGGAGCCGCTCACGGTCCACACCCGCTCCTCGTCGTTGTCGTTGCGCCACAGCAGGTTGCAGGTGGTGCCCATGAGCAGGCGGAACGGCTTGGAGTAGTGCGCGGAGTGGAGAGGCAGGAAGCCCATGCCCTCGCGCACGTGGCGGACCACGCGCTCGGCGACCTCGTCGGGCACGTCCTGGTGCGCCATGTGGCCCCACCAGGTGAGGACGTCGGTGTTCGCGAGGACCTCCTCGCTCAGGGACTCCTCGATGTCGTCGAGCAGGGCGACGCGCACGTCGACGTCCTCGCCGAGCGCCCCGAGCGTGCTGGTGAGCGCACCCGCGATCGTGGTGTGCATGCCCTCGGGGTAGAGCTCCTGGACTCTCTCGTCGACCTTCTCGTGCCGGTTCTCGCCGAACACGGTGATGCGCAGGGTCATCGCGCGACTCCTTCGTCTCCTGGTGGTGGGGTGCAGTCGAGCTGCAGGGTGGAGTGCGGGCGTCGTTCCCGCCGGGGACTGCGGCAGCGCGTCTGCGTCACAGCTCCGTTCCCACGTGGTGACCATCGTAGGGTCGCGCCGCCCCCTCGGTGCACGGACCGTCCCCTGGGTGGGACGCGGCCCGCCGATCCCGGCGCCGATCCCCGCCCCGATCCCGGTCCGGGCCCACCGATCCCGACACGCCGCGGCAACCAGTGACCCTTGCGCCCTCGCCCAGGGCGCGTGCAGGCTGACGGTGCCTCCGGCGAGCTCTTCGGACCGCAGCGGACGGGTGCTCGGCGTCGGTGCGCTCGCGCGGCGGTCTCCGGCCCGGCCACGGCTTCTCGTGCACCGATCACAGGAGATCCGATGAACCGCTCGTCCGCTGCTCGCCCCTCCCGTCGTGCCCTCTTCGCAGGCACCGCCGCTGCCACAGGCCTGATGGCGGCGCCGCTCGCCGCACCGTCCGCCGCGCGGGCCGCCGTGAGCGACCCCTACGACCCCTCGGCGTACACGGCGTCCCACGGCTTCACGTTCGCCGAGGGCTTCCCGGTCGCCATCCCCGAATGGCGCTCGATCGACTTCCGGGTGCATGCGCCGAAGATCCGCACCTTCCCGCCGTCGTTCCGCGTGACGCTCCCCGCCGGGTACGCCGACGAGCCGGAGCGCGAGTATCCCGTGCTCCTGCTGCTGCACGGACGCGGCGGGGACTTCACGCAGTGGTCCGCCGACGACACCGGCGAGCCCGGCGGCGACGGCGCCGGAGGCGGTCAGGCGATCTCCCGCACGGAGGACCAGGACGTCATCGTCGTCATGCCCGACGGCGGGGCCGGCTCGTTCTACTCCAACGCGAACGCACCGCTGCCCGGACGCGAGGCCGCGTGGGAGACCTTCATCATCGAGCAGGTCCTGGGCTTCGTGCACGACAGCTTCCGCACCGACCCGACGCGCATGGCGATCGCCGGGCTCTCGATGGGCGGCTGGGGCGCACTCGCGCTCGGGCAGAAGTACAAGGACCTCTTCACCTCGATCAGCTCCTACTCGGGCCCCGGCGACTGCCGCCTGGACACGGACGACGGCAAGCTCGTCGCCTTCACGATCCTCGCCTGCCCGATCTTCGACGCCTGCAAGTACCCCGCCACCGCGAACGGCCCCGGCGCGACCTGGGGCCCGTCCATCGATCCGCCGATCGCCTCGACCTACGACCCGATCGAGAACATCGAGCGCTATCGCGGCAAGCGCGTGTTCCTCCGCAGCGGCGACGGCAACTGGATCGATTTCGTCGCCGCCCTCCAGGGCCACGGCGATCTGCTCGACCAGATCCGTCGGAAGGCGGACACGATCGGCGGGGACGTGATCGAGGGGCCCGTGCACCCCAACCTGGAGCGGTTCGCGGGCACGCTGAGCGATGCGGGCATCGAGAACGACTACCGCATGGACAAGGGACGCACCCACGACTGGACCCTCTGGCGCGAGAACTTCGCCGAGGACCTCCCCGGGATCATGCAGGCGCTCGAGGCCTGAGAGGGACCCCCGCGCCCAGCGGCGCCGACGGCGCCCGCACGGCAGCACGCCACGCTCCACACCCCACCCTCCAGACTTCACACTCCTCAGGAGAGACGATGACCCACCAGACCCACGCCCACCGCCCCTCGCGCCGCACGATGCTCGCGGGAACCGCCGCGGCCGCCGCGATGACGACGGCGGGAAGCATGGCCGTCGCCCCCGCCGCGCAGGCGGCCGGAACCGACCCGTTCGACCCCGGGGCTTACACCGCCTCGCACGGTCTGCGCTTCGAGAGCGGCTTCCCCGCCCCTGTGCCGTCCAAGCGCTCGATCGACTTCCGCGTCAGCACCGACCAGGTCAGGACCTTCCCGCCCTCGTTCCGCGTGATGCTCCCCGAGGGCTACGCCGACACGGAGCGGACCTACCCCGTGCTGCTGCTCCTGCATGGGGGCTGGGGCATGTTCCTGGACTGGACGGAGCGCGGAGGGAACGCGGTCGGGGCCACCGCCGGCCAGGACGTCATCGTCGTCATGCCCGACGGCGGAGGCGGATCCTTCTACTCGAACGCGAACTTCCCCCGACCGGGCCTCGAGGCGAACTGGGAGACCTTCATCATCGAGCAGGTGCTGCCCTTCGTCCATGACAGCTTCCGCACGGATCCCTCGCGGATGGCGATCGCGGGACTGTCGATGGGAGGGTTCGGCGCGCTCGCCCTGGGCCAGAAGTACGACGGCAGCTTCCTCTCCGTGAGCGCCTACTCCGGACCGGCCGACGTCACCGCACCGGGCGTCGACGCGACGATCGCGCTCGCCCCTCTCGCCGATGCGCAGAACGGCTACTGGCAGACCACGAACCTTCCCGGTGCGGTGTGGGGCTGGCCCGCGTCCGACGTGCGCTTCCAGTACGACCCGCTCTCGAACGTCGAGCGGTACCGGGGCAAGCGACTGTTCCTGCGCTGCGGCGACGGCCTGAACCCGGATCTCCACAAGATCATCGAGGCGGCCCCCGACATCGCCGCACAGCTGGGGCTGTCCATCGCGAAGATCCAGGCCGACGTCACCGAGATCGGTGTGAAGCCGACGAACGTGGACTTCCACGATGCCCTGGACGCTGCCGGGATCGAGCACGACTTCGCCGCCTGGCCGGGCCATGAGCACGATTGGGACACCTGGAACCGGGCGTTCGAGGAGGACCTGCCCGGGATCATGGCCGCGCTCCGGGCCTGATCGGTCGACGACGGGCGCCGCTGCGCGCAGGGCTACGTGCGCAGCAGCCCCTCGTCGGCCAGGAACCCGCGCAGGGCGACCACCGTTCGTCGCATGGTGCGCTCGGCACGGCGCTGACCGAGGACGCCGCCGAGCGCTCGCGGGCTCGCATCGGACCACGAGCAGACGGCGAGGCTCCCCGGCTCGTCAGAGCGCACGTCGATCCGCATCTCGAGGTGCTGGCCGCGCCCCGCGAGGCCTCCCAGCAGGACGTTGCGCCGGATGGACCCGCGCTCGAGGAGTAGCGCCCGCACGTCGTCGTCGGGCCGGGCGCGCACGCGCCATCCGTCGCGCACGCGCCATCCGTCGGCCACCAGCTGCGAGAGCAGGAGGTCGCGCGCTCGCGACGGCCCGCACGAGAGCGCAAGGCGCACGTCACTCATGCCGCCCCTTCCGCTCGACGCGGGCGTGGTCCGACGGGCGCGTCACCGGAGGGACGGCGTGTCCCGCCCGCCCTCAGGGGGTGACGACCTTGCCGGGGTTGAGGTTCCGGCCGGGATCGTTCTGCGCGAAGAGTCCCTCGATGATGTGCTCGCCGAGCTCGCCGATGTCCTCGGTGAGCCAGGGCTGGTGCTCGGTGCCCACGGCGTGGTGGTGGGAGACCGTGGAGCCCAGGTCCACGAAGGCCTGCTGCACGGCGCGCTTGGCGTTGTAGTACTGCTCGAGCGCCTTGTCCGGGCTCGTGTACTTCAGGGCGAAGGTGAAGTAGAGGCAGGCGCCCGAGTGGTAGCTGTGGGACATGTGGCAGAACATGAAGCCGGGCAGTCCCTGCTTCCGCTGCGCCTCGTAGAACGCCTCGTAGACCTTCGCGTGGACCTCGTTGATGTTCGACCAGGTCGCACCGGTGTCGCAGACGTCGCCGAACACCTGGTAGCTCAGCAGGAAGTCGCGCAGGTAGGGGGTGTCGAACTTCTTCTGGTCGTAGATCGCCCCCGGTCCGGCGCCCAGCGTGATGCCGCCCGCGCCCTTGACCAGCTTCTTCACGACCGACTTCTGGTGCTCGACGGTCTCCTTGGTGCCCTCGAAGCACACGTAGGAGATGCTCATCTCCTCGCTCGTGTCCCAGCCCTTGGAGCGCAGGTAGGCGAAGAGGCCGTCCTGCACCTTCGCGGCGACCCTGCCCTTGGTCGAGGTGGGCTCCTTGACCATGGCGAGGCTGAACTCGGTCTCGGGGCCGTCGGAGAGGCGCGTGAAGGTGGGCGAGACGTCGGTCGAGCGGGCGATCGCGTGCATGCCGCGGATGCCGTGCTCCCAGTCGGGGTACATGTAGGCGATGACCTGGCGCACCTGCGGCAGGCGGTGCACCTGCACGGTGAGCTCGGTGATGATGCCCATGCGGCCCTCGGAGCCCAGGATCATCTCGTGGACGCTGGGGCCGGAGTCGCGGCCGGGGATCGGGTTGGTGACGACGGTCCCCTCGGGGTGGACCACGCGCATGCCGCGCACGATGTCCTCGATGTCGCCGTACTTGTCGGACTGCATGCCCGAGGAGCGCGTCGCGGCCCAGCCGCCCAGCGTCGAGTAGGTGAAGGAGTCCGGGAAGTGGCCCATAGTCCAGCCCTCGGCGGCGAGCTGCTCCTCGAGGTCGGGCCCGTAGACGCCGGCCTGCACCCGCGCGAGACCCGCGGTGTCGTCGATCGAGAGCACCTGGCGCGTGCGGCCCAGGTTCACGGTGAGCACGGGGCGCTGCTCGGCCGGGTCGGGGGTGACCGAGCCGGAGATGCAGGAGCCGCCGCCGTAGGGGATCAGCACGAGATCCTTCTCGATCGCCAGGCGCAGCAGGCCGGCGACCTCCTCCTCCGTGCCGGGGTAGACCACGGCGTCCACGAGGCGGTCGAAATCGCCCGAGCGCACGTGGAACAGGTCCGGGAGGGAGCGGCCGAAGGAGTGCAGCACGCGGTACTCGTCGTCCGTGCGCACGTTCGCCTCGCCCACGAGGCCGACGATCGCCTCGCGCTCGGCGTCGCCCAGGCGCCCCGCGGGCACCTCGTGATCGGAGAGCTCGGGGTCATCGAACTGGGTGATGGCCTCGAGGTCCACGCCGATCTTGTTCTTCGCCAGCGGCGCGAAGGCGGGCTTGTTGTCGAAGCGGAAGCGGACGTCGTCCATGCCCCAGCCCCACCACTTGTGCCGGGTGACGTCGGCCGCGGTGAGATCGGCTGCGGAATGCGATGCGGTCATCAGTGCTCCTCCCGGGGTCCCGTGCGGGGGCCCAGGATCTGCTCGTAGTTGCTGTCGTAGAGGTCGACCACGGCCGCGCGCACGCGCTCCATGTAGTCGACGACGGATTCTCCGTCTCGGGCCATCATCGGATCTCCGAAGACGACGCCGACGGGCGGGCGCCCGGGCTTGGGCCAGCTGCGGCCCTTGGGCATCGCCTCGTGGCCGCCGACGAGGGCGGCCGGAATGATCGGGACGCCGACGCTCGAGGCGAGCGCCGCGGCGCCGGGCTTGAACTCCCCCATCGTGCCGGACTTCTGCCGCCCGCCCTCGGGGAACACGAGGATCGGGACGCCGCTGCGCAGCAGACGCCGGGAGAACCCGGAGTTCTTGCGCGAGCCGTCGCGGTCGATCGGGTACGCGTTGAACAGGAGGCGCACGAACAGGCGCTTGTACCAGACGTGGAAGAAGTAGTCCGCGGCCACGCCCGTGGAGAGGTAGCGGGCCTGCGCCCAGGGCAGTCCCTCGGCGAGCATCGGGGCGTCGAGGTGGCTCGTGTGGTTCGCGACCAGGACGAACGGCCCGCGCACCGCCTTGACCCGGCGCGCGGTGGTCACGGTCTGGGTGACGTTGGCGCGCACCAGGGCGCGGAACAGACCGCGCTGGAGCACGAAGCGCAGGGCCGCACGGGCCCGCGAGCGGTACTTGCGGGTGTCCTCGTCCAGCGGATCCCAGCCGAGGCTGCGCAGACGGGAGGAGAGGGACTGGTCATGGCGCGGGTTCTTCGCGGGCTTGTCCGCCTTCGACGGCTTCTCCGCCTTCGCGGGCTTGTCGGCCTTCGTCGGCTCGTCGGCCTCCGTCGGTTCCTCCGGCTCGTTCCCCGCCGTCTTCCCTGCCATCTGCTCAGCGCTCCTTGCTGCGCCGGGAGCTGAGCAGCGAGCTGAGGCGGTGCACGAGAGGGCGCGGCAGCGAGCGCAGCAGCGCGGTGATGAGCTTCCAGCGGCCGCCGGGGATGCTCACGGCCTTGCCCTGGGCGACGTCCTTCAGACCCTGCTCGGCGAGGTCGTCGGCATCGAGCCAGAGGAAGCCGGGGATCGAGGAGCCGCGGATGCCCGCACGCTGGTGGAACTCCGTGCGCACCCAGCCGGGGGTGACGGCCGTGGACTGCACGCCCGTGCCCTCGAGCTGCACGCTCAGCGACTCGGAGTAGTTGGTCACCCAGGCCTTGATGGCCGTGTAGTTGTTCTGCGTGACGAAGGCGCTCACGGAAGCGATGTTGATGATCCAGCCCTCGCCGCGCGCGCTCATCGCGCGTCCCGCGGCACCGCCGAGCTTGAGCACGGCGCGCTGCATGACCTCGAAGCCGCGGTCATGCTCGCTGAGGTCGGGATCCAGCAGCGACGCGCGCACCGAGAAGCCCGCGTTGTTCACGAGGACGTCGATCTCGCTCGCGCCGGAGCCGGCGAACTCGCCGGTCAGCTCGAGACGGTCGGCGACCTTCTGCTGGTCCTGGCGATCGGCGAGGTCGGCCGCAAGGGTCTCGACCTCGACGCCGTGGCTCGCCCGCAGCTCGGCGGCGGCCTCCTGGAGGCGCGTCTCGTCGCGGGCCACGAGCACCAGGGCCACGCCGCGCCGGGCGAAGGCCCTGGCGAACGCCGCTCCGATGCCTGCGGTCCCACCGGTGATAAGGGCCCTGTGCATGCGGGCCACGATACATGGGCGCCGTGCTCCCACCGAGGGGGTCCGGGCCGTCGTGCGCGTCACGCGGCGGCGCAGACGACCTGTGGCGAAAGGCCCTATGCGCTACCGTCGGACGAGACCGTGCACGATGTCCGCCCGCGCCCCTGCGCGGTAGGGCACGCCCGCCGCGCAGGCGGGCGGAGGCCGGAAGACCCACCCGGCCGGGACGTCGGCCGCCCACCTGCATCTGAGGGAACACCGCATGTCCAACCCCACCCCGTCCCCCGAGCGCACCGGCCCGCGCGAGATCCTGCTGACCGGCGTCACCGGCTTCCTCGGCCAGGCCGTCCTGCAGTCGCTCCTCGAGTACACCGACGACGTCCGCGTGACCGCCGTCGTGCGCGCCAAGGGGACGCTGACCGGACGCAAGCGCCTCGAGGGTCTGCTGCGCAAGCCGGTCTTCTCCTCCTGGGCCGACCGCGTGGGCAAGGACACCGTGCGCGCGGCCTTCGACGCGCGCGTCGACGTGCTCGAGGGCGACCTCACCGCGATGCCGGGGCTCGACAAGAGCTACGACACCGTCATCCACTCGGCGTCCTCGGTGTCCTTCGACCCGCCGATCGACGACGCGTTCCGGACCAACGTCGGCGGCGCGCGCAACCTCTACCAGGCGCTCCTGGACTCCGGTCAGGACCCCCACGTCATCCACGTCTCCACCGCGTACGTCGGCGGCATCTCCAAGGGGCTGCGCCGCGAGGGCCGCCTCGAGCACGGCGTCGACTGGAAGGCCGAGTTCGAGGCCTCCCAGGCGGCGCGCCAGCGCGTCGAGGCCGAGTCCCGTCGGCCCGAGAACCTGCGCACCCAGATGCGCATCGCCCGTCTGCGCGACGGCCGCATGGGCCCCAAGGCCGTCGCCGCCGCCGCCGAGGAGGCGCGCAAGCAGTGGGTCGACGAGCGCCTCGTCGACTTCGGCCGCACGCGCGCCCAGTCCGTCGGCTGGACCGACATCTACACCTTCACCAAGGCGATGGCGGAGCGCGTCGCCGAGGAGATGTGGGCCGAGAACGGCCACCGCGTCTCCTTCGTGCGCCCCTCGATCATCGAGTCCGCGCTGCAGCGGCCCTTCCCCGGCTGGATCGACGGCTACAAGGTCGCCGACCCGCTGATCATGGCCTTCGGTCGCGGACTGCTCACCGAGTTCCCGGGCCTCGCGGACTCGATCCTCGACATCACTCCCGTCGACTTCGTGGTCAACGTGATCGTCGCGCTCGCCAGCCAGGACGTCTCCCGCCGCGGCGACGACGCCTACTACCAGGTGGCCTCCGGCGGCTCGAACCCGCTGCCCTTCCACGAGATGGTCGACGCGGTGCGCGGGTACTTCATCGAGCACCCTCTGCAGGACGACGACGGCAACGACGTGACGATGCCCGACTGGACCTTCCCGCCCGTCGACCTCGTCGAGCAGCGCTTCCGGATGAAGGAGCTCGCGACCAAGGCCGGGCAGGCCGTCGTCTCCCGCCTGCCCGCGACCCGCCGCACCCGTGAGTGGACCACGACCCTGCACCGCAACGCCGACGGCCTGACCACGCTGCGCAAGTACATCGAGCTGTACCGCCAGTACACGAAGACCGAGAT
Organism: Brachybacterium sp. ACRRE; assembly: GCF_022346485.1. Classification (NCBI taxonomy): domain Bacteria; kingdom Bacillati; phylum Actinomycetota; class Actinomycetes; order Micrococcales; family Dermabacteraceae; genus Brachybacterium; species Brachybacterium sp. ACRRE. The sequence continues at coordinate 21,102 of NZ_JAKRMO010000057.1, forward strand.
GGTCTTCGACGACGCGAACACCCGCGCGCTGCGCGAGGAGCTGCCCGCCGAGTTCCTCTCGACCCACGACTTCGACATCACGAAGGTGGACTGGGTCGACTACTTCCGGAACCTCCACCTGCCCGCGGTCACGGAGCTCACCAAGGCGTACTCGCGCGGCCGCGCCGCCGTGCGCGCCCGCCAGAACCGCCCCGCGCCGGAGATGAAGGAGGCGAGCGACGCCCTCGCCGTGTTCGACCTGGACGGCACCGTGGTCGGCGCCAACATCATCCAGCAGTACCTCTCGGTGGTGCGCGCGACCAAGCCGGCCACCTCGTGGCCCGGGGAGATCGGCTCCCTGCTGCGCTCGGTGCCCTCCTACCTGAGGGCCGAGAAGCGCGACCGCTCCGAGCTGATCCGCCTGGTCAACCGCCGCTACAAGGGCTACCGCCGCGAGGAGCTCGAGCACCTGCTCTCCGGCAGCCTGGGCCGCTCGATCCGCTCCTCGATCCGCCCCGAGGCGCTCGAGCTCATCGAGCAGCACCGCCGCGCCGGCCACCGCACCGTGCTGGTCACCGGTGCACTCGACGTGCTCGTCGAGCCGCTCGCCGGACTGTTCGACGACATCGTCGCCACCCGCATGGACGTCACCTCCGACGGCGTGATGAGCGGCTATCTCGCCACTCCCCCGGTGGTCGACGAGGCCCGCGCCAACTGGCTGCGCAAGTACGCCGACGAGCACGGCGCCGACCTCAAGAAGTCCTACGGCTACGGCGACTCCCACGCCGACGCCTCCTGGCTCGAGCTCGTGGGCACGCCCTCGGCCGTCTCGCCGGACCTGGGCCTCTACTCGGTCGCCAAGAAGAAGCGCTGGTCCATCCTCGAGTGGTGAGGCGGGGCGCGGCCCCTCGAGCGGGCCGCCGCTCACTGCCCGCGCCGACGCCGCCCGTCGCCCGGCGCCCGTCGCCCGTCGCCCGTCGCCCGTCGCCCGTCGCCCGTCGCCCGTCGCCCGTCGCCCCGATGATTCTGGGCGGGTCTGCGGACCATTCACGCGGCTGAATGGTCCGCAGACCCGCCCGAGATCGTTGTTCGTCGTTCCTCCCCCGGACCGGTGCGTCCACAGCGCCCGGAATCGGGGCATCCGCGCGGTGGGTTCGACGTAGCTTCGCGCCATGCCGCGTCGCTCCGTCCCGCTCCGCCCCGGATCCCTGCAGTCCCGCGAGCAGCTGCTCACCCTGGGGATGTCGACGCGACGGCTGCGCGGCGGCGATCTCACCCGCGTGCTCCCGAATCACTACACGCCGACGGCCGCTCCGGCCTCTCTGAACGATCTGTGCCACCTGCTCCAGGGCACGATCATCCACGACGCCATCATCAGCCATTCCACGGCGGCCGCCCTGCTCGGCATGCCCCTGCCCTGGTGGTTCGACGGCGGCATCGGCACGCTGCACGAGCATGGGAAGCACAGGGACGGGGTCTGGGTGGTGCCCAGCAGCGTGCCGGCGGACAAGGGACGCGACGGCACGTCCCAGACGCCGACGACGTTCTGGCAGCCTCCCCCGCTCCACTGCTCGGTGCCACGGGATGCACGTCGCACGGCCGGCCCGCATGCGGTGGTGCACCGGGGCCGACCCGGTGACTGGGTATTGCACCACGGAGGGCTGATCCTCGCCCACCCGATCGACGTGGTCTGCCAGCTCGCCGCAGCTCTCGACCTCGACGAGCTCGTCATCCTGCTCGACCACCTCATCGGGCCGTCGTCGCCGATCCCCGGCACGACGGCATCGGACATCGACGCATTCCTGCTGGAACGGCCCTCGTCGCGAGGACGCCCGGCCGTGGGAGATGCCCTTCGCCTCGCGCGGCCGCATGTCGAGTCCCCCGGTGAGACGCGCCTGCGCCTGCTCCTGGTGCGCGCAGGGTTCCCCGAGCCCGTCCCCAATCACACCGTGGGAGATCCTGACTCACCGGGCCGCACGCGGCGCATCGACGATGCCTACCCGGGTCTGCTGATCGGAGCGGAGTACCAGGGCGACATCCATCGCACGGACAAGGCCCGCTGGCGCGACGACGAGGCCAGACGCGACGCACTGAGCTCCGTGGGGTGGAACATCCGCACGGCGACGGCACAGGACATCGAGCGGCCGGCACGCTTTCTCGCGGGCATGCGCAGAGCGTTCCTCGCCGCAGGCGCACCGGCACCTCCCGCGGAGAACTGGGCCGGTCGGAACGAGGCGCGCCTCGGTCGACGATGCGCGCCGCCGCGCACCCAGCGCCCCGGCGAGCCGTAGCCGGTGGACGGTGGACGGTGGACGGTGGACGGTAGCCGGTCGACGGTGGACGGTGGACGGTGGACGGTGGAGGCCAACACAACGGCCACCACACACGTCTGCGCGGGTTTCCGGACCTTTCGCTTGATGGAAAGGTCCGGAAACCCGCGCAGAACAATGGTGCGGTGCGGGCACGGCGACCGGAGGAGACCGCGATGGGGCGCCACCGCAACCGGCGCTCACCCAAGGGGCGGCCGCAGTCGGCGGCCGCCGCCGGACTCACCCGGTGTTCTTCATCCCTGCGGCGATGCCGTTGATGGTGGTGAGCAGGGCGCGCTGGAGCCCCTCGGAGGGCTCCTCGCCCCGCTCGGCGACCGCGCGGAAGCGCTGCAGCATCGCGACCTGCATGTAGTTGATCGGGTCGAGGTAGCGGTCGCGCACGGCGAGGGTGCGCTTGAGGATGGGCTGGCCGTCCAGGAGGTCGAGCACACCGGTGAGGCGCTCGACCTCGGCGACGCTCAGCTCGTACTCCTCGCGGATCCGCTCGTACAGCGGCCACAGGTTCTCGGGCACCAGGGAGTGCACGTAGTGGGCGGCGATGTCCATGTCGGTCTTCGCGAGGGTCATCTCGATGTTGCTGATGACGGTGCGGAAGAAGTGCCAGTTGCCCAGCATCTCGTGCAGGTCGTCCTCGAAGCCGGCCTCGCGGGCCGCCTTGAGGCCCGAGCCGATGCCGAACCAGCCGGGGACGATCTGGCGGGACTGCGTCCAGCCGAACACCCACGGGATCGCGCGCAGGCCGTCGAGGCCCTTCTCCGAGGTGGTGCGCTTGGAGGGGCGCGAGCCGATCTTGAGATCGCCCAGCTGCTCCACCGGGGTGGAGGTCACGAAGTACTCGGGCAGGTCGGGGTCGTCGGCCAGCGTCCGGTAGCGGGCGAAGGCCGCATCGGAGACCTTCTCCATCACGGAGCCGAAGCGCTCGAGCTGCTCGGGCGTGGTGCGCGGCTCGGTGTGCAGGGCGGTGGCCTGCAGGACGGCCGCGATCGTGAGGTCGAGGTTCTCCCGCGCCAGCACCGGCAGCGTGTACTTGTCGGAGATGACCTCGCCCTGCTCGGTGAACTTGATGGTGCCGTCGAGCACGCCGTAGGGCTGCGCGAGGATCGCGTCGTAGGTGGGGCCGCCGCCGCGGCCGACGGAGCCGCCGCGGCCGTGGAAGAGCCGCAGGGTGACGCCGTGGCGGGCCGCGACGTCGCGCAGGGTGCGCTGGGCCTGGTGGATCTCCCACTGCGAGGTGACCACGCCGGACTCCTTGTTGGAGTCCGAGTAGCCCAGCATGATCTCCTGCCGGTCTCCGCGCAGCCGCACGATCTCCCGGTAGGCGGGGTTGCTCAGCAGCTCCTCGAGGATCTCACCGGCGTGGCGCAGCTCCTCGACGGTCTCGAGCAGCGGCGCGAAGTCGATGTCCGCGCGCTTCTCGTCGGCGCTCGAGAGGTCGACGATGCCGGCCTCGCGGGCCAGCAGCGCGACGCCGAAGATGTCGTCGGCCCCATGGGTCATCGAGACGATGTAGGTCTGGATGACGTCGGTGCCGTAGCGCTTGTGGGCGTTGCGGATCTCCGTGAACACGCGGTACGTGCCGGAGGTCGAGTCGTCCAGGACCGAGTCCTCCTCGGCGAGGGACGCCCCGTACATCGGCCGACGGCCCGTGAGCTCGGAGCCCAGCACCTCGCCGCGCTCGGCGCGGCTGAGCTCGACGTAGGGACGGTCGAGCTCGCCGAGGCGGTCGAACATGGCGGCGAGCACGTCGTGGTGCTTCTCGGAGTGCTCGCGCACGTCGAGCGTGGCGAGGGTGAGGCGGATGCCTGCGAGCAGGTTCAGGGCGACGGCGATCGCCCCGTCGGCCGCGCGGCGTCCCTTGTGGCGGGCGAGGGCCTCGCGCACCACCTGGACGTCGTCCAAGAGCTCGTCGGCCGAGAGGTAGTCGCGGCCGTGCATGTGGGCCGAGCCGTCGCGCATGCGCTCGCGGGTGTGCTCGAGCTTCGTGCGGATCGCACCGAGCTTGAGGCGGAAGGGCTCCGCGGCGTACATCCGCTGCTGGTCCTCGTCGACGGAGCCGCCGGCCTCGACGTCGGCGTCGATCGAGGCCCGGAGCGCGTCGTCCTCCCCGATCAGGGTCGAGGACTCGGAGAGATCGGCGATGAGATCGGTGACGATCTGCACGGAGATGTCGATCGCGGCCTCGGCCTGCAGGCCGAGGACCTCGCGGGTGACGTCGGCCGTGACGTACGGGTTGCCGTCGCGGTCCCCGCCCATCCAGGTGCCGAAGCGCAGCGGGACGGCACGTTCGGGCAGGTCGGCGCCGTGGGCGCGCAGCTCCTCGCGCAGGTCGTCGATGAGGCCCGGCATGGTGTGGCGGTAGATGCCGCGCAGGTAGTAGAGCGCGTTGCGCGACTCGTCCTGCGGGGTGGGCTGGGTGCTGCGCAGCTCGTCGGTCTGCCAGAGCATCTCGATGACCTCGGCGAGGTGACGGTCCTGGCGGCGGCGCTCGGGAGTGCCCTCCTCGGTCTCCTCCGCCAGCAGGTCGGAGACCTTGCGCAGCTTCGTGAGGACCGCCCGACGGGAGGCCTCGGTGGGGTGCGCGGTGAAGACGAGCTCGATGTCCAGGGAGTCCACGGCCTGCTGGAGCGCCTCGGCGCCCAGGGTCTCGTGGATCTCCGCGACGGTGCGCGGGATCCAGGACTCACTGGTGGGGTTCTCGTCGATCGCGCGGACGCGGTAGAGCTGCTCGGCGGCGTTCGCGAGCAGGAAGTACTCGGTGAAGGCGCGGGTCAGCTCGGTCGCCTGCTCATGCGGCAGCTCGGCCAACCGCTTCTGGATCGCCTGCGCCTCGGCGGCGTCGCCGGAGCGCTTGGCCTCCTTGGTCTGCCGGCGCACGTCCTCGACGAGGTCCAGCAGGCCCTGGCCGTGCTGGTCGGCGAGCGTGCGGCCCAGCAGCGTGGACAGCCTGCGGACGGTCGCGCGCAGCGGCGCATCGATGTGCGGATCATCGCTGACCACGGGGAACTCGCTGGTCAGCGTCGGGATATGGATGCCACCTGTGTCTGACACCAGGCCTCCTGCTCCTGCCTCGGCGCACAGCCGACGACAGCTGCCGACGGCCGTGTCGGCTCTGAACGGTCTGGGTAAGAGTACAGGGGCGTCCCGACAGGCGAGCAGACGTCTCACGGGCAGGCCCCGATGGGCATGGGAGCGGACCGTCGCCGGATGGTGCGACCACACAGCGAGAGAGCCCCCGACCGGCCATTCGACCAGGTCAGGGGCCCTCGCGCACGGGCGGAGACGAGAGGATTTGAACCTCCGAGGCGGTTTTTGCCGCCTACTCCCTTAGCAGGGGAGCGCATTCGGCCGCTCTGCCACGTCTCCTCGCGCACCGGGTGCGCGGTGCACGACCTGCGGCGACGATGCGGGGCGGGCCCCGATCAGCGCTGCGTGCGCGCAACGCCGTTCATCGTAGCGGAGGGTGCGCAGGCCAGCAAAAGGGCTGCCGACGGATCGGGCGCATGTCACGTCGGCCCATCCGCCCACCGCTCGACTGTCCGACCTCAGAGCCCGAGCTTCGCCTGGAGGTCCGCGATCTGCTTGGGGGTGCCCACGCGGTACTTCACGTAGGTGACGATGCCGTCGGCGTCGATCGCGAAGGTGGAGCGGATCGTTCCCTGCACCTTCCTGCCGTACATGTTCTTCTCACCGAAGGCCCCGTAGGCGCGCATCACGTCGGTGGACTCGTCGGCCGCGAGCGTGTACGGGAGGTCCTGCTCGCGGACGAAGCGCTGGATGTCCTCGAGCGCGTCGGGCGAGATGCCGAGGATCCGGTATCCCTTCGCGGCGAACATCTCCTGGTGATCGCGCAGGTCGCACGCCTCCTTAGTGCACAGCGAGGTGTTCGCCGCCGGGTAGAACCAGATCAGCACGGGGGCGCCGCGCAGGTCGGCGAGGCTCACGCGGCCGCCGTCGGCCGTGGGCAGGTCGAAGTCGGGGGCGGCATCGCCGACGGCGAGCTTCACGGATGCAGCGGGCATGGGTCTCCTCTCGGCGTCCGACGGCGAGCGCCGCCGCGATCGCCCGCCACTGTATCCGCGACGGCCCCGGTCGGCCTCTGCCGTCGGCCCCGTCCGCGCCCCGTCGAGAGCGCACGCATCGCGAGACGACCGATCACGAACAGGTCACCACGCCCGTCTGGGCTCCACTTTGTCGCCCCCGAGGGTGACAGTGCGCGGACCACGACGTCGTGTCTCCCGCTCGTCCGCCGCAGCCCGTCCGCCGCGCCCGCACGCCCTCCCGGGCACGCCGTACGCGGTCCCGTCTCCGGGCACGCGGGCTCCCGTCCACACCGGAAGGCGACCCATGCCCGCTGCATCCGTGAAGCTCGCCGTCGGCGATGCCGCCCCCGACTTCGACCTGCCCACGGCCGACGGCGGCCGCGTGAGCCTCGCCGACCTG
>NZ_JAKRMO010000058.1:0-27516 GCF_022346485.1 Brachybacterium sp. ACRRE
GCCCTCCCCGTCGAGCCAGACCCCGTCGCCCCAGAACCCGCCGACCGGAGCCGTGTCGCCCGCCCCGCTCGCGCCCGAGCGTCTGCGCCTGGTCATCCTCGCGATGGCCCTCGGCGCCTTCGCGATCGGCACCACCGAGTTCGCCTCGATGGGGCTGCTGCCGCAGATCGCGCGCTCGGTCGAGGTGAGCGTCCCGCAGGCCGGCATGCTCATCACGCTGTACGCGCTGGGCGTGGTGATCGGCGCGCCCGTGGTGACGATCGCCGCCGCGAGGATGCCGCGCGCCCGACTGCTCGTGCTGCTCATCGCCCTGATCGGAGCGGGGAACCTGATCTCGGCGATCGCGCCCACGTTCTCGATCCTCGCGATCGCGCGCTTCATCGCCGGACTCCCCCACGGCGCCTTCTTCGGCGTCGCCGCGCTCGTCGCCTCCCGTCTCTCCCCTCCCGGCCGCCGCGCCCGCTCGGTCTCCAAGGTCATGCTGGGCCTGACGATCGCGACCATGCTCGGGGTGCCCGCCTCGACGGCGCTCGGCCAGAGCGTCGGCTGGCGCGCCGCCTACTGGATCGTCGTCGTCCTGGCGATCGCGAGCACGCTCGCGATCTGGCGCCTCGTGCCCGAGCCCGAGGGATCCGGCACGACCGGCTCGATGCTCGGCGAGCTGCGGGCGCTGCGGCGCGCGCAGGTGTGGCTGGGCCTGGGCATCGGCGCGATCGGCTTCGGCGGCATGTTCGCCGTCTACAGCTACATCGGCGAGATCGTGCCCGGCGTGCTGGGGCTGCCCGAGCGCGCCGTGCCCGTGGCGCTGTTCGTCTTCGGCGTCGGCATGACCGTGGGCAACATCGTCGCCGGGCGCCTCACCGACCGCTCCATCTACGGCACGATCCTCCTGGGCCTGGTGGGCATGGCGGCGAGCTTCGCGGTGTTCGCGCTCGTCGCGCACTGGGCCGTCGCGGGCATGATCATGCTCTTCGTGATCGCGGTGACGTCCCAGCTCATGGGCCCGTCCCTGCAGCTGTTCCTGCTCGACGCCTCGCCTGACGCCCCCTCGCTCGCCGCGTCCCTGCACCATTCGGCGCTGAACATCGGCAACTCGCTCGGCGCGGCGCTCGGGGCCGCGGTGCTCGCCGCCGGCTGGGGCCTGCTCGCCCCAGCGTGGACGGGCATGCTGCTCGCCGTGCTGGGGCTCGGGATCGTGGGGATCTCGTACGGGGTGCATCGCCGCGCGTCGACGACCTCGGCCGGCGCGCTCTAGCCGCAGCGCGAGCATCCGTCCACGAGTCCACGTGGGCGTCCACGTGCCGTGCCCGGCGTTTGACAACGGGTCAAACGTAGGCAAAGAGTGGGTCAACGACAGTGCATGATGCACGGGGTCGGACATGCTGACTCTTCCCTCCCCGGGACATCTCGCCACCTCGAAGGAAGGCCTGATCCAGCATGACCCGCACTCGGAAGCTCGCCATCGTCGCCACCGTCGGCCTCGCCGGAGCGCTCAGCGCCCCCGCCGCGCTCGCCGCGCCGACCACCGCCGACTCCACCCAGGGCTCGGAGACCGCCCAGAGCGAGCAGAGCACCACCAGCCCCGTCGCCTACGCGGACCGCACGGTCCGGGAGTTCGGCGCCGGCGACGACATCGACCTGCAGCGCGACACGACCAGCAGCGCGCGCGCCGACCTCGTCGACCACGCCACCGCCGCCAAGCACTGGAAGCGCCTGGATGCCGAGGGCGCCGCGGGGCACGTCTACGTCACGTACGCGAACACCGAGACCGACGCGCAGATGACCATCGGCGTGAAGACCTCGACGAACATGCACGGCGATCACCTGGTGGACCAGGTGCGCTGACGCGAACGCCAACACGGCACAGGATCCCGCATCGCAGGGTCCGTCGACGCAGGGCGAGGGCGCGGGACCACCGAGTGGTCCCGCGCCCTTCCTCATTCGCAGCCCACGCCGTCGCCGTCGCGATCCAGCTTCCGCGAGTAGCCGGGCTCGCCCGCATAGATCGGATCCTTGCCGGCGGCCCGCACGGCGTCGCAGTTCTTGTAATACGTGCTCCCCGAGCCCGACGAGCTGGAGGACGTCTTCGACGAGCCCGACGAGGACTTCGACGAGCCCGACGAGGACTTCGACGACGTCGAGGACTTCTTCGACGACGACTTCTTCGAGGACGAGGGCTTCTTCGAGCTCGACGCCCCCTTCGACGAGGAGCCGGAGCTCTTCGAGGACGTCGCGGGCTTCTTCGTCGGCGCCGGTGCCTCCCGGGCGTTGTCGCCCTCCCAGCGGTCGGGGGTGGCGACGGCCCCGGCGAACGCCGGCGTGTCCTCGCAGCCCTCGAGCACCGAGCGCATCGCGTCCTTCTCCGCGGGCTTGACCCACAGGTCGTACTCCGCCTTCACGGCGATCTGCCGGGCGACGTACTCGCAGCGGTACGCCTTCCGGGGCGGGAGCCAGGTGGCGGCGTCGCCGTCGCCCTTCTTCCTGTTCAGGCCGCTCTCGACGGCCACCAGGTTCAGCGGATCGTTGGCGAACTCGTGGCGCGTCTCCTCGTCCCAGCCCGAGGCGCCCGTCTGCCAGGCGTCGGAGAGCGCGACCAGGTGGTCGATGTCCAGGGAGTTGTCGTCCTGCTGGTCGAAGGGGACGTCGTCGCCGCTGTAGGGCGAGGGGCTGAGCGTCCCGGAGAGCACCACGCAGCCGTCGGTGCCGTGCTTGAGCACCACGTCGGACAGGTCCCGGCGCAGCACGTCGTTGCGGGTGTCGCAGCCGTTGTGGTCGACGTCGTCGCGCCAGCCGAACAGGTCCCGGTCGTAGCCGGTCTTGGGAGCGCGCCCCTTCACCTCGAGCGTCTCCAGCATGCCGAGCGCCGTGGAGGCGTCGGGGGTCGCCGACGCGCTGGGGGACGTCGACGGCGAGGTCGAGGTGGTCGCGGCCGAGGACGCCTCGGGCGTCGCGCTCGCGCTCGGCGTCTCGGTCGGGATCGCCGACTCGGAGGCCGACGGCGCGGCCTCCTGCGATGCCTGTGCCTCGCGGTCGGCGGACTGGGCGACCACCGTGGGGTCGTCGCCCGGAGTGGTGGGCGTCGTCGGCGCGACGAACACCCCGATGACGCCGAGCGTCATGAGCAGGAGGAATGCGAGGCCGCCGCAGCCGCAGCAGGAGAGCGCGGAGATGACGCCCACCTTCTTGGTGCCGGTGAGCTTGTCGGTGACCGCGCCGAGACGAGGAGCCATCAGAGTCCTTCGAGGAGAAGAGCCGAGGAGAGGAAGAGGTTGCCGCAGCACCGGCATCGGTGCTCCCGCAGCGTCGTCGATGCGGGGTGGTCCCCTCATGCTCAGTGTCGGCGAGTCTCCTGCTCAGCGGGTAGTGCGTGGGTCACCTGGACGGTCCCGAATGGGTCACGATCCGCCGCACGCCTGACAGGCCCCGGAAGAGGGCACCGGGCAGGCCCCGCATGAGGGTGGGGCCCGACCCGCGGGTGCCATCACACCGCTTCGGCCTCCAGCACGCAGTACGGGGGCGACAGCTCGGTCGTGTCCGTGCGGACGAAGCCGGCGGCGGCGAAGAAGCGGTCGAAGTCGGCGAGATCGTGCTCGCGCGCGCCCGGCGCGATCGCCAGCATGTTGAGGTCCATGAGCGCGGCCGTGCCGGGATCGTCGGGCGTGCCCGTGACCATGTCGACCACGACCACGCGCGCGCCGGGCCTCATGGCCCTCCGGCACTGCTGGAGAACCCGGATGCAGGCGTCGTCACCCCAGTCGTGGAGGACGAACTTCACCAGGAACAGGTCGGCCTCGGGGACCGCCTCGAAGAAGTCGCCGGGCACTGCCCGGCATCGCTCCTGCATCCCGCGCGCCGCGATCTCCCGCTCCGCGGCGGCGGTCACGTGCGGGAGATCCAGGATGAGGCCGTCGGTCCCCGGATGCTCGGCCAGCATGCCCAGGACGAACGCCCCGGTGGCGCCGCCGACGTCGACGATCGTGGTCCCCGGCCCCGCCTCGATGGCGACCACGGCCTCGCGGATGGTCGGCGTGGACAGCTCGGCCATCGCGCGACTGAACTGGTCCGCCTCCACCGGGTGCTCGGCGAGGTAGTCGAAGGTCGATCGGCCGACGGCGGAGCTCACCTGGTTCTCGCCGGTGCGCACGCACTCGGTGAAGCGGCCCCAGGCCTGCCAGTGCAGCGGTGCGTTCCAGACCAGCGCGACGTTCCGCAGGGAGTCCGGCGCGGAGGCGCGCAGACGGTCCAGCAGCGAGGTGCTGGCGAAGCAGTCGGTCTCGGGATCGTGGCTGACGAGCCCGGGATCCACGGCGGCGCGGAGCAGCCGGAAGGTGGCGCGGGGGTCGCTCCCCGCGAGCTCGGCGATCCTGGCGGCGGTCTTCGGTCCGTCGTGCAGGTGCTCGGCGATCTCCAGATGGGCCAGCGTGGCGGTGAGCTGGCTGACCCAGAACCCGGTGATCGTCGACATCATCGCCCGCTGGTCCTCGGCGGCGTAGGTCTCGGTGGCAGTCATGCGTCCTCCTTGTCGAGTGCCGCCATCCGAGACCGTGTGGTCGGAACAGGGTCAAGAGTTCGCGCGATGCCTGTCTCCTGCGCGTCCGCCTGATGCCGCCATGGTCACGAGACGTTCCCTCCGGCGGCGGAGTCGCCAGGAGCTCGGCGACGTTCGACGGGCCCGCGACATGGACCGACCATACGGATGGTAGGTAGTCTGCTCGCATGCCGACGAGATCCGAGGTCCTGGACGCCGCGATCGCCGTGCTCGCCCAGCACGAGCCGCTCACCCTCGACGCCGTGGCCCGCGAGACGGGGCTGACCAAACCGGGGGTGGTCCATCACGTGGGCACCAAGCAGAAGCTCCTCGTCGCCGTCGTCGATCGCATCGTGGATCTCTGGGAGGCGGACCTCCAGGAGCGCCTGGAGCAGGAGAACGCCGACCTCGAGGATCCTGCCGACCGCCTCCGCGCCTACGTGTCCCACGCCCTGCGTGGGGAGTTCGCGCACAGCGACCTCGCGCTCATCGCCGACGCGCAGCTGCGCAACATGCTGTGCGAGCAGTGGTCGCGCAGGCTCGACCCGTGGTTCGGCTTCGAGCTCGAGGGGAGCCCGCGCCGCCGGGCGGCGCTGCGGGCCGCCCGACTCCTGGCCGACGGCGCCTGGTTCAACGCCTCGCTCGACATCCCCACGGTGCGGGACGACGAGCGCGAGGAGCTGTTCGCCCTGGCCATGGAGCTCGTGGACGAGGGGGCCCGCGAGTGATGGCCGAGGAGAGCGCGACCTCGGGCGCGACCTCGGATGCGACCTCGGATGCGGCCTCGGACGTCACCTCGGGCGCGACCTCGCGCGGCTGGATGTTCCTGCTCCTCGCGATCGGCACGGAGGTCACGGCATCGCTGTCCCTCAAGGGAGCCCTCGAGCATCCCGCGCTCTACGCCGTGGTCCTGGTCGGATACCTGGGGGCGTTCATCGCGCTCGCGCTCGTGCTGCGCGAGGGCATGCCGCTCGGGGTCGCCTACGGGGTCTGGGGAGCGTCCGGCGTCGCGTTGACCGCGATCATGTCCTTGGTCCTCTTCGGTGAGCCGCTCACGGCGCCGATGATCATCGGCATCGTCCTGGTCATCGCGGGGGTGCTGTGCGTAGAGCTGGGCTCGCCGGCTCAGCCCGCGTCCGGCGTCGGCCCAGAGTCCGGCGTCGGCCTCGAGTCAGGCGTCCCCGGCGGTCAGCTCGACGGGGCGATCGGCACGACCGCGCAGGATGGGGAGCGCTGATGGCCTGGATGCTGCTCGTGGGCGCGATCGTCTCCGAGGTCTTCGGGACGATGTCACTGCGTCTGGCGGTCGATCGACGCCCCTGGTACGCGGGCGTCGCGCTCGGCTACGTCTCCGCCTTCACCCTGCTCTCGCTCGCCCTCTCCCACGGCATCCCGCTCGGCGCCGCCTACGGCATCTGGGCGGCCGCCGGCGTCGCCCTCACCGCGCTGCTGGGACGCGTCGTCTTCAAGGAGTCGTTCACCTGGCTGATGGGGCTGGGCGTCGCGCTCATCATCGGCGGGGTGCTGCTGATCGAGACCGGGGCGGCGTGAACATCCGTCCGCACCAGCAAGTCCGTCAGCGGACACTGAGCCATTCAGCCCTTCAGCCCGGAATGCGCGAGCCCCTCGATCACACGGCGCTGCATGAGGATGAAGAGGATCAGGATCGGCGCCATCGCCAGCAGCGAAGCGGCCATCATCACCGGATAGTCGATCGTGTACTGACCATTCAGCGAGGCGATCCCGACCGAGAGCGGCCGGTGCTCTGCGCGACTGGTGACGACCAGCGGCCACAGCAGGTTGTTCCATGCGGCGAGGACGGTGACGATCGCGAGGGCGCTGATCGAGGGACGAGCGAGCGGAAGCATCACCCTCCAGAAGATCTGGAACGAGTTCGCTCCGTCGAGCCGGGCGGCCTCCTCGAGCTCACGCGGCAGACTCACGAAGAACTGACGCATCAGGAAGGTGCCGAAGGCGCTGAAGATCGTCGGCACGACGATGCCCTGCACTGTGTCCAGCCACCCCAGGTTCTGGACGATCTGGTATTGCGGGATCAGGTACGCCTGGTTCGGGATCATGAGGATCGAGAGCATCACGGCGAAGATCACCGAGCTCGCGAAGAAGCGCATGCGGGCGAAGGCATAACCGGCCATGCTGCACAGCACCACCTGCCCCACCACGGTCAGCACCGTCACCCGCAGCGTCACCCAGAACTGCTCGAGGAACGGAATCTGCCGGAACACCTCGAGGTAGTTGTCGAACTTCAGCTCCTTGGGAATCAGCGTCGGTGGCACCGACGTGACCTCCGCGGTGCTCGAGAGCGACATGAGGATCTGCCACAGGAACGGGAACACCATGATGAAACCGCCGATGGACAGAACCACATGCGCCCAGGCGTTGCTGCCCCCGCGCCCGCCCCTCGGCGACCGGGCCCGTGTGCTCGACCGGCCCTGCGTTCGGCGCCCCTCATGCACCGCCCCTGTGCGCCCGGCCACCCCGCGACCGACCCCGTCCGCACCCGTCGTCTCAGTCATAGCTCACCCACCGCCTCTGCACCTGGAACTGGATGGCCGTGAGCACTCCGATGATGAGCATCAGCAGGATCGCGATCGCCGCACCGGTTCCTTTGTCGTTGCCGATGAACGCCTCGCGATAGAACACCGAGACCATCGACTGGGTGTCGCCCTTGATGGGGTTCGACTCGCCGATCATGATGAAGATCAGGTCGAACAGCTCCATGCCGTGGATGACGCTGAGCACCGAGAGGAAGAAGATGCTCGGGCTGAGCAGCGGCACCGTCACCGAGATCAGCTGTCTCCAGTTCGACGCGCCGTCCAGCCTCGCCGCCTCGTAGAGGTCGGACGGGATCCCGCGCAGACCAGCGCCCAGGATGATGATGTTGAACCCCAGCGATGACCAGATGCCCACGACGCCGATCGCGATGAGCGCGACCCATTCGGTCGAGGTCCAGTGGATCGCCCCGATCCCGAAAATCCCCAGGAACTGGTTGAGGATCCCGTACTGACTGTTGAAGATCATGCCCCAGACCAGTGCGATCGCAGCCGGCATCGAGACGAACGGGGCGAAGAAGAGCACCCGGTAGAACGCCGCGAACCGAAGGCCCGGACGATTCAGCAGGCTCGCGATGTAGATCGAGAGCGGGATGCCGATCAGCAGCAACGCCGTGTACAGCAGCGTGTTCACGAGCGCACGCGGAATCGTGCCGGAGCTCAGCAGGTCCACCCAGTTCTCGAGCCCCACGAACTCGGAGCCGCCGAACACGCCCCACTTCGTGAACGAGTAGTAGGCGGTCTGGATCACCGGCCAGAAGTAGAAGATCGCGAGACCGACGAGAGTCGGCAGCACGAACAGCCACGGCCACAGGCCGTCGGGGTTCGCCAGACCCCGTCGGCCTCCGCCGCCGGCCCGTCGGCCGTCGGACTCCGACGTCCGGTCATCCGTCCCGTGCCCGTCGCCTCCCGTGGGCGGCCCCACCCCGCCCCGCGCGCCGGGACGATCCCCCGACGGAGAACGCGACGCGGCCAGTTGTGTCACTGGTCGGCCCCCTCCGCGAGCAGGGCATCGATCTTCTCGTCCAGCTGCTTGGTGCCCTCGTCCACACCAAGGTCCCCCGCGAGGATCTTCGGAACCATGTCGGTCTCCACCTCGAGCCATGCCTGCGTGTTCGCCGAGACGGGGTACTCGAACCCGTACTCCTCCGCGGACTCCGGGAAGACCTTCAGGTCGTATTCCGGATGGGCGTCGATGTACCCCTTCTCGGTGCCGCTGAACGCCGGGATCGAAGCACCCGCCTTTCCGATGATCTCCTGGGCCTCCTTCGTGCCGGTGTAGACGGCGAAGGCAGTGGCGGCATCGACCTCGTCACCGTCCGCATGGGCGACCACGGCCCCTCCGTGCAGGACCACGCCGCGCTGCTTGCCCTGGGGCAGGCGCACCACCTGGATGTCGTCGGCCACGGCGGAGTCGGCGTAGCCGGCCACCCGGAAGCTGCCGCCGTAGACCATGGCTGCCTTGCCGCTCTTGAACAGCTCATCGGGCGAGGTGTCGGCAGTGGTCTGGATCGACGGCGAGGAGCCGTCCTCGACCATGTCGCGCAGGAACTGCAGCGCCTCGCGACTGCCCTCGCTCTCGTACTCCGCCTTGGTGGCGTCCTCGTTGAGCACCTTGCCGCCGGCCTGGAAGATCAGGTTGTAGAACAGCTCCTGGTTGTAGGCGCCGCCCGCGAAGCCGTAGACGCCGTCTCCTTTGAGCTTCTCGCTGATCGTCTTGGAGGCCTCGTGAAGGTCGTCCCATGCCCACTCGTCCGTGGGAAGATCGACCCCTGCCTTCTCGAAGTGCTTCTTGTTGAACCACAGGCCGATGGAGTCGTACGAGGTGGGCACCGCGTAATGGCTGTCCTCGAAGGTATACAGCTTCCCCATCGCCTCGGGGTAGTTCGCGAAGTCGAGCTCCCCGTCCTCGATGACCTTCTCCAGGGAGACGAGCTTGTCGTGGCCCGCGTACAGCTGGAAGTTCGGGCCGTTCATCATGAATGCGTCCGGCAGATTCCCGCCCGAAGCCTGCGTCTGCAGACGCGTGAAGAAGTCCTTGAACGGCGTGCTGGTCATCTGCACTGTGACCTTCGGGTACTTCTCGTTGAATCCCTCGATCACGGACTTCCAGTCGAAGTCGGACTCCCAGATGGCGAACTCGATCTCCGCCTCCATCTCCGTGTCGGAGATGTCGACATCGCCCCCTGCCCCTGGGCTAGAACCACCATTGCCGCAGCCCGTGGCGAGAAGTCCCGCCACTCCCATGCCAGCCAGCACCGTCCGTCGTCTCATGACGCTCCCCTTCGTTCCGATGTCGCTCGTTCTTCCTGTGGTCGGTGCGACCGTCTCGCTGAGACCGGATGAATGCGGTCCGATCCCCTGTGCGGTCGCGCTGTGGGGCGATGCTCTGCTGCGGCTCATCGGGCCCCCTCGGCAACGAGGCGCCTCTGCCGCCACGCCCTGTCCGCAGGTGGCACGGACGCGTCTCTTCTGCGCGCGGCGAAGGTGACCGTCGTGAAGTCGTACCGGTCGCCGCGATAGATGGACCTGCCGAGCTCGACGCGTCGGCCGCGCCGATCGAAGCCGAGCTGGGTCGCGAACAGTGCCGCGGACCCCGCCTCCACCTCGAGCAGCGCCGCCAGCTGGTCGTCGAGGGAGATCGCGGAGATGCGGCGGTCGTGCCGCAGGATCCCCGCGTAGTACTCGGTCTCGAAGAGTTCGTAGAGCGACCCGGTGAGGTCGTGCCCGAGCAGTCCGGGGAAGATCGCCTGCGGCAGCCAGACCTCCTCGACGGCCATCGGGCTGTGGTCCGCAAGCCGGAGCCTGCGTACGCGCACGACGCCGCTCGCGGGAGGGATCCCCAGGTCACGGGCGACGGTGACATCCGCCTGCTCCTCCGCCGCGTCGAGCACGCGGCTCGACGGGCGCCATCCGCGGGCACGCGCATCCTGCGTGAACGATGTCAGCTGCGGGGCCTTCGTGAGCCGCGGGTCGACGACGACGGGTGGTCCTCCACCGACGGAGCGGATCTGCTGCTGCTCACGAAGCATCGCGAGAGCCGCGCGGATCGTGGCGCGGGCGACGCCGAACTCCGCCGCCAGCCGACGCTCCGAGGGCAGGACGGACGACGGCTCGCTGCCCGCGACGTATCGCGCCTCGATGGCATCGCGGACCTCACGCGCAATCCGTGGTGGTCGCAACGGGCACCTCCTCGTCCCCGGTCCGTTCCGAGATGTGAGTCTCGGGATGCCCAGGATCCTGGACCACCGGTCTGCTCACCGCAAGGATCGACGCCCCGCTGGTCTGCTCATCACGGTCGGAGTCTGCGCGGACACCACGCGTTCATGGTCCAGTGGTCCAGTAACTGTGGATGCTGCCCCGCGTGCGGCATAGCATCCGCCGCATGACCGGAGCCGCTCATGCGCGAGATGTCGTTCCAACGCGGGTCGCTGTGCTCGACGTCGGCCGCTCGTCGCTGCGCGCGGCCGTGTTCGACGGGCCGGCCGAGCTCGTGCGGTGCCGGGTCGAACAGGGCATTCCACCACTGGGCACTGCCGGGGCGCAGGAAACCGTCATCGCGCGCGTCGACGAGGCCCTGCGTGCACTCGGCCACGGACCCCACGACGTGCTCGTGCTCGCCGCGACGGGCATTCGGGAGTTCGGACGCGTGGAGCAGGAGCTCCGAGCCGCGCTCACCGCGCATGTGGGCTGCGCGGTCATCCTCGAGAACGATGTCGTCGCAGCGCACCGAGGAGCGTTCGACGCGGGCCCCGGAATTCTCGTCTCGGCCGGCACCGGGTCGCTCGTGCTCGGCGCACACGAGGATCGGCCGACGGTGCGGATCGACGGCTGGGGACATCTGGCCGGGGATCGCGGCAGCGGCTTCGCACTCGGGCGCGCCGGGCTGCAGGCGGCATTCGCCGCCGTCGACGGCACCGGTCCTGAGACGGCACTGGCCACCGTGATCGCCGGCGAGGACCCCGAGCGGACGATCCGCGAGCTGTACTCGTCCCCAGCCCCGGTCCGGCGGGTCGCGGCGCTCGCTCGCCACGTACTGGATGCCGCACAGGCGGGCGACGGGAGCGCTCTCGATGCGGTCGGCACCATCGCGGGCGAGCTGGTCGCGATGATCCTCGCCGCCGGCTCGCGTCTGGGGGATTCCCAGTTCGAGTCCCTTCGACTCGCGCGGTCGGGAGGTCTCTTCGAGAGTGCACTCTTCACCGGCGCAGTGGAGGAGCAGCTGAGTGCGGCAGCACCCGGTGCACGGTGGGTCGAGCACCCCAAGGATGCGCTTCGCGGAGGTCTCCTGCTTGCGCTGCGCCAGTACGCTCCGCCCTCGTCGTCGCAGCTCATCGACGCCGCGCCCGATGCACGCCCCACCGCCGCCGCCCACACCCCCTCCATGCACCACGAGGTCCTATGAACGCCATCGAGGCCTATCGCCGCGCCGTGATCGACCTGCTCGCAGAGACGTCGAGCCAGGACCAGATCCTCGCCACGGCATCGCGACGCACCGCCGAATCGCTCCGCAGCGGCGGGGTCCTGCACGTTTTCGGATCCGGGCATTCGATGCTCCCGGCGATCGACGCGACCTTCCGCGCAGGCGGTCTCGCTCCCGTGCACCTGCTCCACGACCCCTCGCTCGCGCCGTGGGAGCCCACGCGCGTCTCCCGAGTCGAGCGCCTGCCCGGCTACGGCACGGCGATCGTCGATCTGCAGGATCTGCGGCGGGGAGAGGTCCTCGTCGTCCTCTCCCACTCCGGGATCAACCCCGTCCCCGTCGAACTCGCCCAACGGGCCCGCGATCGCGGTCTGTGCGTCGTGGCGATCACGAGTCGACGGCACTCTCTCGCCAGCGCATCCCGACACCCCGATGGCCTGCGCCTGCTGGACGTCGCCGACCTGGTGCTGGACACGGGCGCCCCCGAGGGCGACGTAGCGCTCACGCTCCCGGACGGCACGGAGACCGGCCCGACCTCGACGATCGTCGCCACTATGCTGCTGCACGCCCTCGCGATCGGCGCCATGGAGCAGCTCATCGCGGACGGTGCGGCGCCGCCGGTGCTGCGGAGCATGAACCGGGCCGACGGCGACGCGACGAACGAGCGGGTGCTCGCTCCGTTCCGAGGAAGGCTCAGTCGTGAGCCCTGAGACCGACGTCTTCAGAGGCATCCGAGCCCTCGCCCTGCGACGTGCCCCGGGCCTCGCCCCGCGGCTGCGCATCTCTGCCGCTCCCGGCGGCGACGGAGGGACCCTGGGTGAGAGCGACGATGCCGTCACGGAAGACGGCGCAGCCGCACCAGGCGTTGGGGCCCGAGGCGAGGAGCACGTGACCATCAGTGCGGCGAACGACGTGCTGCATATCGAGGCGACCACGGTGTCGGCGGCGGGCGTCGGCCTCGCCAGGGCCCTGGAGCTGCTCTTCGACGCGGACCTCTCCTGGGACGGTCCGGACCTGATCGCCGCCGAGGGAGCGCTTCCGGATCTGCCGCCGCAGCGCTTCTCCACGCACCTGCACACTCGCTATCACCTCAACCCGGTCGCCTTCGGCTACTCCACGGCGTTCTGGGACTGGGAGCGCTGGGAACGGCACATCGACTGGATGGCCATGCACGGGGTGACGATGCCCTTGAATCTCGTGGGGCACGAGGCCGTGCTGGTCGCGATGCTGCGTGACCTCGGCATGAGAAGGGCCGACGCCGCGCGGTACGTGGGCGGCACCGTCTTCCTCCCGTGGACCACGATGGGCGTCACCCACGATCTGGGAGGGCCTCTCACCGAGGAGATGCTCGAGGCGCGCGCCCGCTTGGGGCGGCGGATCGCCGAGCGGGAGCGGGAGCTGGGGATGACGGTCGTGCTGCCGGGCTTCGGCGGCCAGCTGCCCGAGGTCCTCGTCGGCGAGCGCCTGAGCATCCACTGGCAGGGCTGGCGCAGCTTCCTCGCCGCACCGGGAGACGCCCTGTTCGCCCGTGCCGCCGAGTCCCTGCATCGCCATCAGCGCGAGCTGCTGGGAAGCGACCACCACTACGCCGTCGACCCGTACATCGAATCGCTGCCGCCGAGCTCGTCCCCTGAAGACCTCGCCGCCCACGCGGGCGCGATCTTCGCGGCGATGCGCACAGCGGATGAACACGCCGTATGGGTCCTTCAGGGCTGGCCGTTCCACTACCAGGCGGACTTCTGGACGGACCACCGCGTACGAAGCCTGCTGTCACGCATCCCCGAGGAACGGCTGATCCTTCTGGATCTCTGGGCCGAGCACGCCCCCATGTGGAGAAGCACAGAGGCCATGTACGGCAGGCGCTGGCTGTGGTGCCTCGCCCATGATTTCGGCGGCCGCTTCGCACTGTTCGGAGACCTCGCCTCCCTCAACGAGGACCTCGAAGGCCTCCGATGCGCCGCAGCCGACGGCACCCGCGGGCAACTCGAGGGCTTCGGCATCACGGCAGAGGCGGTCGACGAGAACCCGGTCGTCTACGAACTCGCCCTGCGTGCCCTGTGGTCGCCGATGCCGACTCTGCGGCGCTGGCGCATGGAGTACTCGGCACGCCGCTACGGGACCGCCTCCCCGGACGTCCTCGAGGCCTCGGAGACCATCGCCGGAGCCCTATATGGACGCGGCAGGACCCGCGCCACACCGTCCCCGCTGATCGCACGCCCTTGGTCGCGTGCGCTGCCCTTCGCGTCCCAGCGTCTCGCCGGGGAAGCCCTCCCCGACCCGGACGGCCCTCCCTCGGCGAATCTCGACGCGGAGAACGACGAGGAGATGCTGCGCGCCCTCCCGCGCCTCAGGGATGCCGCGCAGTGCCTGGCGCGTCACCTGGGAGCAGCGAGCGCGGAAACTGCCCCGGGAATGGGCGACGCCACGAGCACGCGATCGGGCTCGAGGGCGCACGCGCAGCCGCTCGCCGGCGATGCCCTCGCACACGATGCCGCGGAGATCGCCATCCACGTCGCGGCGCAGTCCGCGCGCGCCCCGCTGCGCGCCATGGTTTCGGCCGCCGATGCCGGAGACGCCGCGACCGTGCGGAGTGAGGCACGGACCCTCGAGGCCCTGATCCGCGGGGTCGATCGCCTCACGGCGACGCGACCCGAGATGCTCGTCGGTCGCTGGATCGCCGACGCGCGCGCCTGGGCCGGGCACGACGAAAGGGCGGCGGAGGATCTCGAGCGCGACGCCCGCTCCCTCATCAGTGTCTGGGGCGAGCAGTCCAGCGGCCTGCATGACTACTCCGCACGGCACTGGTCCGGCTCCCTCACGGACCTCCACCTCGCCCGCTGGCTCGTGTGGGCCGACTGGCTCGCCGCCACGGCGGGGAGCGCCGTCGGCGCTGCGGACCCGGAACCGCTGCGGTCTCTGATCCGGGCGCTCGAAGAGGACTGGCGCGGGGCCCGCGCGCCGTATCCCACGACGCCCAGAGGAGACACCGCCGAGGCGATCAAAAGCCTGCTCGATCTCGCCGCGTCGCAGATCCCGCGACTGGTGGCCGATGCTCGCGCACCGGCGTGAACACTCGCCGCTTCGCCGCACATCGATTCAGCGGCACACCGACCCGGCAGCCCACCGAAGGAGGGCCCATGACGACCCCTCGGCCGAACATCCTGCTCATCCTCTCCGACGATCATGCGAGCCACGCGATCAGCGCCTACGGCTCCGTCGTCACGTCCACCCCTCACATCGACGCGATCGCGGAGAGAGGACGCCGCGTCGACGCCTGCTTCTGCACGAACGCCGTGTGCACGCCGAGCCGGGCGTCGATCCTCACCGGCATGCACTCCCACCGCAACGGCGTCACGACACTGCACTCGTCGTTCGACAACTCCCTGCCGAGCTTCGCGAAGCAGCTGCAGGCCGCTGGCTATCGCACGGGGATCGTCGGCAAATGGCACCTGGGCGAGGGCGAGGGGCATGACCCCGAAGGCTTCGACCACTGGGAGGTGCTGCGCGGCCAGGGGGAATACCACGACCCTCAGCTGCTCTCCCCCGACGGCGTCGAGAAGGTCGAGGGGTATGTGACCGACGTGCTCACCGATCGTGCCATGTCCTGGGTCGATTCCCTCGAGGGAGATGAACCGTGGTGCCTGCTCGTCTACCACAAGGCGCCCCACCGCAACTGGCAGCCCGATGAGGCCCACGCGGGCCGGCACGCACTGTCCTTGCCGCTGCCCGCGACCTTCGGCGACGACTACTCGACCCGCTCCTCGGCCGCGCACATGGCGGCCATGCGCGTCGCCGACCATCTCACCCTCGACGACCTCAAGGTCGAGCCCCCGCAGGATCTCGACGTCGATCAGCTCGCCCGGTGGAAGTACCAGCGGTTCATGGAGGACTACCTGGACTGCGTGGCCGGGATCGACGACAGCGTGGGCCGAATGCAGAGATGGCTCGAGACGCGCGGTGACCTCGAGGACACGTTGCTCATGTACAGCTCCGACCAGGGGTTCTTCCTCGGCGACCACGGGTGGTTCGACAAGCGGTTCATCTACGAGGAATCGATGCGCATGCCGCTGCTGGTCAGTTGGCCCCGCCGCATCGTCCCAGGGCCCCCGATGACGCAGCTCGTGACCAACGTGGACTTCGCCCGCACGCTCCTGGAGGCAGCCGGCGCGGACCCGCACGAGGACATGCAGGGGCTGAGCTTCCTTCCCCAGCTGTACGGCTCGTCGGCGCCGACGCAGGACGCCGTCTACTACCGCTACTACGAGAACGACGACCGCGAGTCCCACGTGCTCGCCCACTGCGGGATCCGCACGGAGAGCTTCAAACTCATCTACTTCTACGGCGACGGCCAGGGTCACCCCGGTTCCTCGGACCGACGCTTCGTGCCCGAGTGGGAGCTCTACGACCTGCGCACCGATCCGCACGAGCTGCACAACGTCGCGCACGATCCGGGCTACGCCGAGGTGCGCGAACATCTCAAGCGCCGCCTCGCCGACTTGCAGGACGAGATCGGCGAGACGCCGCACCCTACCCAGCACCGTCCTGCCTGACCCGTCCGTTGTCCTCCCACCCGTCCCCGGCCCCGTCGGGCTGTCTCCGTCTCCCCGTCCACCCGTTGATCCTGCAACCGTGAAGGACATGCCATGAACAGCCGGACATCCCTCCCCTCGACCCACCACGACACCCGCGCGGGCATCACCCGCCGCTCCGCGCTCGCCTCCGTCCCCGCCCTCGCCTCCGTCGGCGCCGGTGCCGGTGCCGCGCACGCCGCGCCCATCGGCACCGCCGCCGCCCCGGGCTCATCAGCTCCCGCGAAGCCTTCGCGGAACACGAAGATCAAGCTCGTCTTCCTCGCCGACTCCCACGCCGATCCGGAGAACACCGAGTCCATGGCGCGGCTGCGAGCCGTCATGCAGTCCGTCGAGGAGTTCGACCCCGAGCTCGTCATCCACGGGGGCGACGTGACCGAGCACGGCACCGCAGCGGAGTTCGACGCCTTCGACGAGGCGATTCCTGACGACCTTCGGGACCGGATCGTCGCGGTCCCCGGCAACCACGAGGCCCGCTGGGACGCCACGGGCGGCCACCGACGCCATGCAAGGATCGGCGCTGACGTGCGCATCAAGGACGTGAGCGGCCTTCGCCTGATCCTCGCCGACACCACCACCCACCAGCAGGAGGTGGCCTGGTGGCCGCAGCAGTCCCTGGATGATCTCGAGGACGCGCTGCACGGATCCGCGAAGATGCCACGCATCCTCGTCACCCACTTCCCGATGGGTGTGGGCTACTACTACGTGGCGAACCAGCAGGCCTTCGAGGACGTCGTCGCGAAGCATCCGATCCCACTCCACCTGACCGGGCACACGCACCGCGAGCTGCTCACGCGCGTGAACCGCCGCGACCAGCTCGAGGCCGCCGCGGTGAAGATCGACGCCGCGTACTACGAGCTGACCGGGACGATCGACAGCCTCGACGTCACGCGGGTGACGATCCCCGACCCCTCCGACCCTGCAACGCAGGAGCGCACACGCGTGACCACCTATGATCTGCGCCCCTCCCATGGGAAGGACCCCGTGCAGCCGCGGAGCGTCGATGCCGGGGGCGCGGGCTCATCCGTGCGCGTCGACGTGAAGCTCCCCGGCTCCTTCGACGGCGCGGTCGAGGCGACCTTCTATGACACCTCGGTCTACGCGGGGAGGAACGACGAGCTGGCCTGGACCTCTCTGTCCGCGGGCAGAGGCGGGCGATTCACCGGATCTCTCGATGCCGCAGATCTCTCCGCCGGACGCGAGCGGGTCCACGTGCGCGTTCGTCCCGACGACGGCACCGGAGATCGCCTGCTCACCGTGCCCTTCCGCCACGGACGACGGGGCACTGCCTGGGAGCGCGAGCTCGGCGGCACCATTCAATCCGGTTCCGCCGTGATGCGCCACCGCGGTGAGGACGTCCTCGTCGTCGCCAGCAGCTCGGGGAAGCTGCTCGCGCTCGACTCGTCCGGACGGACCGTGTGGTCACGGCGGCCCGCGCACGAGGTCAGGCACGATCTGGCGGTCGTCGACGGAGGCGCTGGGCTGATCGTCCCCGACCTCACCGGCCGCATCCTGCGGCTCGGGCCCGACGGGTCGAAGGAGTGGACGTACTCGACGCAGGGACCGTGCGCCGCTGACCCCGGCATCGGGAGGATCGGACGGAAGGGCAGGGAGACACGCAAGGGCCGGAAGGCGGGCGAGAACGAGCCGTCAGGAAACGGCCGGCACGGCGCGGCCGAAGCGGTGCTGATCTGCGCTGGCTCCACCCTGCACGCGATCGACGCGGACTTCGGCAGGAAGCTCTGGGCGTCGGAGCTGCCGGCACCCTCGATGGGCGCCCCGGCGTGCGACGGCGAGCGCGTCTTCGTGGGCGCCGGCGATGGCTGCGTGCACGCCCTGGACGCCGATACGGGCGAGGAGCTGTGGGCCACCTCGATCACGGACAAGGCGGGCAGCTACCAGCGGTTCATCTACGGCCCGTGGAACGACGCGGTCCAGGTCCTCGAGGACGGCGGGGTGATCGTCTCCGGCATCACCGACGCCCAGTGCCTCTCCCCCGAGGACGGCAGCGTGCGCTGGCGGGTGGAAGGGTCCTTCCAATACGCCCGCGAGGCGGTCACCGAGGACGGAGACCTGCTGCTCGCGAACGAGGGTGGCGAGCTCGTGCGGGTGGACCCGGCGACGGGCGAGGAGAAGGCGCGGTACGCCACCGCCGAGCGGATCCTCGACGAGGGCTTCGTGCTCGAGGGCGGGGTCGCCTATGCCGCGAGCCATTCGGGACTGGTCACCGCGGTCCACCTGGACAGCGGTGAGATCGAGCAGCTCACGCGCCTGGGCGACGCGTCCGTGCTCGCGCCAGGAGCTGCCGTCGGCGACGTGGTCGCGTTCGGGGATCTGGCCGGGAACGTGCGGGCAGTCGACAGGGTGTAGAACCGCAGGCTCGGCCCCCTCTCGATGTCCCCTGCATCTCGATGCTCCCCATCGACGGTGTGGAGGTCACCGCCCCCACGCCCGCCCGAGCGCTCCGCGCAACTCCTCGACGGCGCCCTGGCCGACCTCCTCCGCGAGCTCGCGATCGAGCTCATCGAGGATGCCGCGCGCGAGATCGCGGCGCTGCTCACCCGCCGCCGTCAGCCCGATCAGCGTGCTGCGAGGGAAGCCCGTGCCCGGAGCGCTGGTCAGGATCCCCTCGTCGACCAGCTGCATGACCGCGCGGTGCATGGTCTGGCGGGTGACGTCGGCCCGCCGCGCGAGCTCGGCGACGGTCAGCGGGGACTCCTGCCCCAGATGCATGAGCACGATCGCGTGCGCAGGGGTGATGGGGTCGACGCCGGCGGCCTCCATACGCTGCACGAACTCGTCGGTCAGCACGCGCAGACCGTGCTGCAGGAGAGCGAGCAGCGGGAGCGCGTCGCCGGCCGTTGCGGGTGTCTGCTGCGTCTCGCTGTGCATTGCCCTCTCGTCCTCCTGGTGGAACACTGCCAGTGTCAGCATAGCTAACACTGGAGGAAGCAGGAAGTGACATGACTGATCACGATGTCGATGTCCTCGTGGCGGGGGCCGGACCCGTCGGCCTCATGGCGGCGGTGAACCTGGCGCGCTCGGGCGTGTCCGTGCGGCTCGTCGATGCCGCGCGCGGGCCGGCCACCACGAGCCGTGCGCTCGGCGTCCACGCCCGCAGCCTGGAGGTCTACGACCAGATCGGGATCCTCGGCGAGATCGCACCGCACGGGACGCGCATCAACGCCTTCATCCGTCACGAGGCGCAGGGCACCGACCGTCTGGACTTCGACTTCGGCGACCTCGCGACGCGCTTCCCCTTCATGCTCAACGTCGACCAGGTGGTCCTGGAGCGGGCGCTGCGCGCCGCGGCCTCGATGCTCGGCGTCGAGATCGAGTGGAGCACGGCGCTCGAATCCTTCGAGCAGGACGCCGACGGCGTCACCGCCGTGCTCCACCGCCCGGGCGATCCTGCCTCCGGAGCAGGCATGGGGAGCTCCGCGGGGAACACTCCAGAGAGCGCGGTGTCGGCCACGGACGAGACCGTCCGGGCCCGATACCTGTGGGGCTGCGACGGCGGGCATTCGACCGTCCGCAAGGCACTCGACCTGCCCCTGACCGGCGAGTCCGCCCACACCTGGCTGATCGCCGACGCGATCGTGCACACCGACGTCGCCCGCGACGGAGTGCACTGGATGTTCCCCGAGGGCGGCGCCCTCATGCTCTTCCCGTTCCCGGAGGCCGGGAAGTGGCGGCTGCTCGACACGACAGGCGAGGGCGATCCGTCGGACCCTGCGCAGATCGCCCGACAGTTCAGCACCAAGCTCACCCAGGCGCTCGGCCGCGAGACGGTCGTCGAGCCGCCCAGTTGGGTCTCCCGCTTCACGATCCAGCAGCGCGCGGTGCCCGCGATGCACGTGGGCCGCTGCTTCGTCTCGGGCGATGCCGCCCACGTGCACTCCCCCGCTTCCGGACAGGGGCTGAACACCGGCGTCCAGGAGGCGTACAACCTCGCCTGGAAGCTCGCCATGGTGCTGCACGGCCAGGCGGATGCCGCCCTGCTCGACACCTACGACGCGGAGCGGGTGCCGGTAGGCCAGGCGCTGCTCGCCTCGACGAGCAGCGTGATGGCGACCGTCATGGTCGATGACCCGACGAGCGCGACGGCAGAGGCTGCGGCCGACGCGGAACGCAGGCACGAGGAGTTCGAGCGCGGACTGATCCGCGGCATGTCGGGCCTCGCGATCGACTACTCGGGCAGCGCACTGACCCTCGCGTCGGGCGAGTCCGCCCCGACCCACGCGGCCGACGGCCCGACGGGCCCGCGGCCCGGGGAGCGCATCTCGCAGGTTTGGGCCCCGCAGGCGCAATCACCCGGCTGGACGATGCTGCGCGCGGCGCTGCGCACCCCCGCCTGGCACCTCGTCGTCCGCGAGGACGCGCGGGCCGCACGGGGAGCCGCCGATGCCGCGGGGCTTCCCGACTGGCTCGAGACGGTGACGCTCGTCGGCCGCGACGGATCCACAGCGGACAGCCCCGCTGATCCCGGTGCACTCCGAGGCACCACGCGCCCCTCCGCGCATGGCGGTGCACGCCGCATCCCGGACGCCGATGCGCTGGTCAGCGACTCCCTGGCCCTCGGCGACGACGAGTGGATCCTCGTGCGCCCCGACGGCTACCTCAGCGCCCGCGGCGTCGGCGACGAGGCGATGCAGACGGCACTCGAGCACGTGAGGGCAGGAGGACGCCGATGAGCCCGAACGCCGCCTCCGCCCACGACGACCTGCCCTCCAACTGGGGCCGATGGGGTGAGGACGACCAGCTCGGCACCCTGAACCTCATCGACGACGCGGCACGAGCCCGCGCCGCCGCGGAGGTGCGCGACGGCACCTCGGTGAGCCTCGCGCGCCCCACCTCGCCCACGCCGCTGACCACGGGGCTCTCGCCCTTCGGCACGCCGTCGACGAGCCCCGCGCCCGTCATGCAGACGGTGAACTTCAACGGCTTCACACCCGTCGCGACCACCGACTCGCTGCTGGTCAACACGCACAACGTGGGCCTGACGCACCTCGACGCCCTCGCCCACATCCCCGTGGACGGCCGCATCTACCCGGGCGTGCCGCTCGCCGACGCCGTCACCCCCGGGGGCGTGCGCCACGGCTCGGCCGACCCGTTCACCCGCGGGATCATCACCCGCGGCGTCCTGCTCGACCTGGCACCGGAGGGCTCACCGCTCACCGCCGAGGACCGGATCAGCGGCGGCGATCTCGACGACGCGCTCGAGCGGCAGGGCGCCGAGGTCCATGCGGGCGACGCGATCGTGGTGCGCGGGGACTGGGACCTGAGCGCGTCGATGACCGCGCCCGCGCCGGGGCTCGATCTGAGCGCCGTCGCATGGCTGGACGCGCACGGCGCCGCGCTCTACGTGGGCGACATCGGGGATGCCCACCCGCCGACCCTCCCCATGCCGATGCACCAGGTCGCGCTCGGGCGCCTGGGCATGCCGCTCGTCGACGTCGCCCAGCTCGACGACCTCGCCCGCACCTGTGCCTACCTGCAGCGCTGGAGCTTCATGCTGGTCCTCGCCCCACCGCGGATCCTCGGTACGACGGGACTCGCGGTGAACCCGATGGCGGTGTTCTGAGCCGGGCCGGGTCATTGGCTGGGCGCACCGGGAACCTCACATCGCCTATCGGCAACTCCGAGATCCTCCGCGCAGGCCCGCCCTCACTCTCCATTTCTCGCATTGCCGTCATCACCTTGGTCCGCACAGCCATCCGACAAGCCCTATGACCAAGTTGCCGACCCCGATTCGAGAGCTGAAGCATTCCAACACTCTGTAGAGCTCAGAGATCACGAACCTGATCACTCGGGCGCAGAACATCGCGCGCTCGAACGACCGAAGCGCTCCCTTGGCCGGCCCGCGATGGGATCGCTCCGTTTCGAGTTGGATCCTGCCCCATCGCTCGCTGACCCCCTGGAGGTACTGCGACCGTCGAAAGACTTCAGCCAGGAGCGTGACGATGCCGCACCAGACTGCTTCTTGCGGAGTCACCGCAGCGGACCGGTGGCGCCGCTTCGTCAGGGGTGGCCGTTCCGTCGTGCTCATGTCCCGTGAAGTGGGCGGCGACTCCGGACGGAGGTGCCGCGCAGATCTTCGATCGGTTCTTGATGCCGACATGCCTGCGTGTGTCCCGCGCACTGGCGCAAGTGGGCGCCAGACGTCTCCACGTCGGGGGTCGTTGCTTGTATAGATGACGATGGTTGCGACTTGATGGGTGCGGTAAGTGTTCACGCTCTTTCCGTGTGCCGCCTCCGCTTTGCCCCGTACGGCGCGGAAGAACTCCAGGTCATGCGGCGACGACCCCGAGGACTACCGTGGGATGCAGATGCGCTTGCCGCGAGCGAGCCCACGACAACCAGACATCGATCGACGACGAGGCTTTAGCGCCGCACGACCGGCAGGCCCCATCGGATCCGTGCACCTTTCACCTGACACAAGGAGGCCCCATGCCCTGCACCACGCTCCTCGTCGGCCGGAAGGCCAGCGCCGACGGCTCGCCGATCGTCGCCCGCACCGAGGACTCCTCGAACGGGTCGTTCGATCCCAAGCGCGTGGTCGTGGTGCGCCCGGAGGATCAGCCGCGCACGTACACGAGCGTCCTCGGCCGTCGGACCATCGACCTGCCCGACGATCCGCTGCGGTACACGTCCGTGCCCAACGCCCTGCCCGACGAGGGCATCTGGGGCTGCGCGGGGATCAACGCGGCGAACGTCGCGATGAGCGCGACCGAGACCCTCACCTCCAACCCCCGGGTGCTGGGCGCGGACCCGCTCGTGGAGCTCGTCCCCGCCGTCGGCGCCGAGGGAGAGCCCGGCCACCGGCCCGAGCAGCCGGGCGGGTTCGGCGAGGAGGACTTCGTGACGCTGGTCCTGCCGTACATCCGCTCGGCCCGCGAGGGCGTCGAGCGCCTGGGCGCCCTGCTCACCGAGCACGGCACCTACGAGATGAACGGCATCGCGTTCTCCGACGCGCAGGACATCTGGTGGCTCGAGACGGTGGGCGGCCATCACTGGATCGCGCGCCGCGTGCCCGAGGACCACTACGTGACCATGCCCAATCAGCTGGGCATCGACTCCTTCGACCTCGAGGACGCCGAGGGCGCGGGCCGCGACCATCTCGCGAGCCCGGACCTGCGCGCCTTCCTCGCGACGCATCATCTGGACCTCACCCTGCGCCGCTCCGGCTCGACGGGCTTCTCCGGCGCGGGTCCGACGGGGGCCGACGCGACCGGCAGCACCTTCAACCCGCGCGAGGCCTTCGGCTCACACACCGAGCACGACCACGTGTACAACACGCCCCGGGCCTGGTATATGCAGCGCACGCTGAACCCCACGAGCGAGGACTGGGACGCCCCCGACGCCCCGCACCGACCGGACTCGGACGATCTCCCGTGGAGCCGCCGGCCCGAGCGGAAGCTGACGATCGAGGACGTCACGGACGTGCTCAGCTCCCACTACCAGGGCACCGTCTTCGACCCCTACTCCCCGCGCGGCACCGACGCCGAGCGCCGCGCCTTCCGCCCCATCGGCATCAACCGGCACAACGCGCTCGCGATCCTGCAGATCCGCCCCGACCTGCCCGAGGCGTCCCGTGCGCTGCAGTGGATCTCCTTCGCCTCGAACCCGTTCAACACCCTGATCCCGATGTTCACGAACGTCGACGAGGCGCCCGCGTACCTCGGCACCACCACGGCCGAGGTGAGCACGGGCAGCTTCTACTGGTCCTCGCGCCTCATCGCCGCTCTGGCGGACGCCCACTACGCGCAGATCATCCCCACGATCGAGCGCTACCAGCTGAAGACCCTCGCGCTCGGCCACGCTGCCGTGCATGCGGCCGACGAGCAGGTCGCCGCGGGCGCGCCGAGCGCCCCGGAGGGGTCGATCCCCGCCCTGCTCACGGAGGCCAACACCACGGTCGCCGAGCAGATCCGCTCGGAGACCGATCAGCTGCTGAGCTCGGTGCTGTTCACGGCGTCGAACCTGATGACGAACCGGTTCTCGCGCTCGGACGGGTGAGACCTGGGGGCGAGACCGGGAGGGGCGAGGAGGCGGGACCCCCTTTCGGGGCGCATAAAATTTGCGCCCACCCTTGACCTGAGAGCGCGAGTGCGCAAATCTTGTGCATGCCCTAGAGGCCATCTCTGCGCACCGTCGCGTCGGAAGGTCCCCCATGCACACACGTCCATCCCCGCGCCTCAGCCGCAGGCAGTTCGGCGGCCTCGGAGCCGCTGCCGCCACGACGGCCCTCGCCGGCTGCAGCGCGAGCTCCTCGAAGGATCCGCACACCCTGCAGGTCTGGGGCGGCGTCCCCGGTGAGAGCGGCCCGCAGCAGGTCGTCGATCGCTTCCAGAAGAAGCACCCGGACATCCCCGTCGTCTACACCCGGTACGTCAACGACGATCGCGGCAACCTCAAGGTGAACACCGCTCTGCAGGGCGACGTCGACATCGATGTCTTCTTCACCTACGGCATCGAGAACCTCGCCATGCGCTCCGGCCCGGAGCTCGCCGCCGATCTGGGGACGCGGGTCCGCGAGACCCCGGAGCTCTCCGGCTTCCTGGACACCGAGGAGCCGATGGCGCTGATCGACGGCGACCGGATATCCGCACTGGCGACGACGCGGATCCCGAACATGATCCTGTTCAACGACGATCTGCGCACGAGGGCCGGGGTCGACCTCCCCTCGTCCTGGGAGCTCGAGGAGTACCTCGACGTGCTCGACCGGCTGGCGAGCACGGGGCACCACGGCTCCTACACGCTCCCGGATCTCGCCCGCATCGAGCTCGGCCCGAACTACCGATTCACCGACAGCGGCGACTCGAACTTCCAGAACCCGGCGTTCCTGCGCCACCTCGAGCTCTCCTCGGACCTGATCCGAAGCGGCACGCTCTATCCGTGGTCGCAGGCCCTGGCCCGCCACGTCGAGGCCTACCAGCAGAACAACTTCATCGCCGAGGACTTCGTCTCCTGGATGACCGCGCCCTACTCCCTGCGCTTCCTCAGCGACCAGGAAGCGTACCCCCACGACTTCACGGTCTCGGCCGCTCCGATGCCGACCGTCGACGGGAACGACTGGAACACCGGCGAGTACGGGGCGTTCATCCAGATCAACGCCAAGAGCGAGAAGCAGGAGATGGCCTGGGAGTTCTGCAGGTTCTGGCAGCTCGAGGGCGCCCCGGACCTGCTCAAGGCCGGTTACATGTCGATCATCAGCGACGTCGACGAGGACGACATCCTCTCCGGGATCATGGGCGAGGGCGCGGAGAAGTACTTCGACCTCGAGTCCTTCAAGCACGCGCTCTTCGATGCTCGGCCCCGCCTGCACATGGACACCGACCTCACCGCATACAGCGAGATCACGCAGAAGTACGAGCAGCAGAGGGACGTGTGCTGGCTGCTCGAACGGAGCCCGCAGAAGGCGATCGACACCATCGACGAGAACGCGCAGGCCCTCATCGACCGGTACGAGGAGGCCTGACGTGCAGACGCAGAGCACCGCCCTCGCCCCGACGACGGGGATCGACGACGCGCCCGCGCCGGCCCGTCGTCGGGAGCACCGGCCGGGCCGCGCCCCGTCCGACCCCAGGCCCCACGTGGGCTGGCTCTTCATCGCACCGAACCTGCTCGGGGTGCTGGCCTTCACCTTCATCCCGCTGATCTCGGTGATCCTCCTGTCCTTCACCGAATGGGACCTGGTCTCGGGCTTCGGCGGCATCAGGTTCGTGGGCCTCGGGAACTTCCTCGCCGTCCTCAAGGATCCGTCCTTCTGGCACGCGATGGTCCTCACGATCGTCTACGCAGGCGTCGCCGTGCCCCTGACCCTCGTCGTCGGGCTCGCCCTCGCGCTCGCCCTGAACCGGGACGTCCCGGCGCGGGGACTCCTGCGCGCGGCATTCTTCGTCCCCTACATCGTGAACATCGTGGCGATCGGGATGACCTGGCAGATGCTGCTGGACCCCTCCGCCGGGGTGATGAACCAGTTCCTGGGGATGTTCGGCCTCGAGCATCTCCCCCAGTGGTTCGCCTCGTCGCGCTGGGCGCTGCCCGCCCTGATCCTCGTCACCGTCTGGGCGCAGGCCGGCTACGCCAACCTCATCTACCTCTCGGCGCTCCAGGACGCTCCCGCCCAGCTCTACGAGGCCGCGCAGATCGACGGCGCGGGACGGTGGCGCGCCTTCCGCACCATCACCCTGCCCGCACTGCTGCCGACCACGATCTTCCTCCTGGTCACGCTCTTCGTCGGCATCTCGCAGACCTTCGGGATGATCGCCCTGATCACCAACGGAGGCCCCGGCGACTCGACCACCACGCTGTCGTTCTACATGTACCAGACGAGCTTCCAGTTCTACCGCTTCGGCTACGCCTCGGCAGTCGGGCTGGTGACCTTCATCGGCATCTTCGCCATCATGCTCATCATGTGGCGCGCGCAGCGAGGGAGGGCCCTCCATGACTGACACGGCACGCAGCCCGGGCATCGCATCCGCCGGCCCGACGCCCCCGCAGGCGACGTTCGAGGCCCGCAGGGCACAGCATCGTCGGCGCCGTCGCATCCGACGGCTCGCCTGGGGCATCCCCCTGTGGATCCTCGCCCTGCTCTTCCTGCTCCCCTTCGCATGGATGATCTCCACCTCGCTCAAGCCGGACTCGGAGGCCTTCCTGATCCCGATGCAGTGGATCCCCGACCAGCCCCGCTGGGAGAACTACCGCGAGGTCCTCTTCGGCGATGCCTCGATCCTGCCCGCGTTCCTGAACTCGGTGATCGTCGCGGTGCTGCGCGTGCTGGGCGAGCTCGCGACCGCGACCCTGGCCGGGTACTCCTTCGCCAAGCTGCGCTTCCCCGGCCGCACCAAGATCTTCGTCGCCTATCTCGCGACCTCCCTGATCCCCGCGCAGCTGCTGCTGGTGCCGCGCTTCGTCTACTTCCAGCAGCTCGGGCTCTACGACACCCTCTGGGCGCTGATCCTGCCGGGCATGTTCACGGTGCTGGGCACGTTCCTCATGCGCCAGTACTTCATCTCCCAGCCCGACGAGTTCGCCGAGGCCGCGCGCCTGGACGGTGCGGGCGAGTTCCAGATCTTCTTCCGGATCTACCTCCCCAACGCGATCCCCATGATCAGCGCGCTCGCGATCCTCACCTTCGTCTGGTCGTGGAACGACTACGAGACCCCGCTGGTGTTCATCTCCGATCCCGCGCGCTTCACCCTCCCCCTGGGCCTGACGAACTTCGTCGACGAGACGGGCGCGATGGCGCCCGGGCTCTCGATGGCGGCCGCCGTCATCTCGATCATCCCGATCCTCCTGGTCTTCCTGATCTTCCAGCGCCGCTTCATCCGCGCCATGACCGAGAGCGCCCTGAAATAGCACACCTCGAGCGGCGGCTTCGCAGTCCCCCCGCCCCCGAGA
>NZ_JAKRMO010000059.1:0-26530 GCF_022346485.1 Brachybacterium sp. ACRRE
CGAGGAGCTCAGGCGGTCCCCCGTCCGACGGGCGGGGCCGGGGCTCCGCCCGTCGGACGGAGCCCCGGCCCATGCTGGCAGGCGGCGCGCGCTGTCAGGCGGTGCGTGCTCTCGGGCGCGCGCCGCTCGCCGTCAGTTGAACTCGAGCGGGTGGGTGCCCACGCGGCCCGAGCCGTCGCCCTTGTCGAGAGCGTCGATCGCGGCGACCTCGTCGGCCGTGAGCTCGAAGCCGAACACGTCGAAGTTCTGCTCCATGCGCTCGCGGTGCGTGGACTTCGGGAACACGATGAAGCCGCGCTGCAGGTGCCAGCGGATGACGACCTGCGCGGGGGTGACGCCGTGCGCGGAGGCCGCATCGGCCACGGAGGACTCCTCGAACAGCGGGTACTTGCCCTGGCCCAGCGGGCCCCAGGACTCGATGTGCATCCCGTTCTTGCCGGCCCACTCGAGCACGTCGCGCTGCTGGAGCGCCGGGTGGAGCTCGATCTGGTCGACGGCCGGCACGACGCCGGTCTCCTGCACGAGGCGGTCGAGGTGCTCGGGCAGGTGGTTCGAGACGCCGACGGAGCGGGAGAGGCCCTGGTCGCGGATCTCCAGCAGCTTCTGCCAGGCGTTGACGTAGGTGTCCTTCTCGGGGGTGGGCCAGTGCGTGAGGTAGAGGTCCACGTACTCGAGCCCGAGCTTCTCGAGGCTCTCGCGGATCGCCGCGTGCGGCTCCTCGCCGGCCTGGCGGTCGTTCCACAGCTTGGTGGTCACGAACAGCTCGTCGCGCGGGATGCCGCTCTTGGCGATCGCGGCGCCCACGCCCTCCTCGTTGCCGTAGATGGCGGCGGTGTCGATGTGGCGGTAGCCGACCTCGAGGGCGCTGGTCACGGCCTTCTCGGCCTCGTCGGCCGGGACCTTGAAGACGCCGAAGCCGAGCTGAGGGATCGCGTGTCCGGAGTTGAGTTCGATCGTGGGAACAGTCATGGGCTCGAGCCTAGGAAGCCTCGATATATAAGTCCAACAGCTCGCAGCGATGCCATTCATGGCGCGGGCTGGTAGATGAGAGGATGGGCCGGGCCGCTGGCCGGGTCGGGCCGCTGGCCGGGTCGGGCCGATGGCCGGGTCGGGCCGACGGGCAGGCCGGGCCGGCGGATGTGCCGGGCCGACCCCGGCACATCGGCGATGGACACGAGGGATGCGAGGCGGAGATGGACCTGAGGCAGATGGAGTACGTGGTGGCGCTCGCCGACGAGCGGCACTTCACCCGCGCGGCCGAGCTCGCGGGGATCTCGCAGTCGGGGCTCAGCAGCGCGATCCGCGGCCTCGAGCAGGAGCTCGGCACCGCCCTGTTCGACCGCACCACCCGGAGGGTCGAGCCCACCGCCGCCGGGTTCGCGCTGCTCCCGCACGCCCGGGCGCTCCTCGAGGAGGCCGCGCGCGCTCGCGAGGCCGTGATGCGCGTCGGCCCCGCGATCAGCGGCTCCCTGCGCGTGGGCGCCGAGCAGTGTCTGGGCCTCGTGGACGTCTCCGCCCTGCTCTCGACCTTCCACCAGCGCCACCCGGGGATCGCCACCGAGTTCGCGCAGGCCGGTTCCCACGAGCTGGTGGGGGCGGTGCGCGAGGGCGAGCTCGACGTCGCCTTCGTCGCGACCGATCGGCACCTCGGCGCCTTGCGCCACACGTTCCTGGGCGGGGAGCCGCTCGTGCTCGTCGTCCCGCCGGGTCATCGCCTCGCCCGACGCGCGACCCTGCGCTGGGAGATGCTCGACGGCGCCGACTTCGTCGACTTCTCCGAGACCTGGGGCGTGCGCACCATGAACGACGACCTGCTGGCGACCCACGGCGTGCACCGCCGCGTGCGCTGCAGCGTCAACGACGTGCACACCCTGCTGGACCTCGTGACCCGCGGACTCGGCGTCGCGATCGTCCCCGCGCACGTCGCGCGGAAGCCGCAGGCGGCCACGCTGGTGACCCGCGAGCTCCCGGGCGCCGCCCAGCCCAGCTGGTCCGTGAGCGCCATCTGCCCGCTCGCCCCGGCGGCCGACGCCCCGTCGGCGCTCCTGCTCGAGCTCCTCGGGGAGACGCCGACCTGCGAGGACGAGCCCCGCACGGACGAGACCTGCATGGACGCGCCTTGCGAGGACGAGCCGCGCGACATCGCCCCCGCCCTCGAGCGGGGTGTCCCGGTCACTGCGTGAGGGTCGCGGAGAAGGTCCTGCGGTACTCGGCGGGCGAGGTGCCCAGCGCGCGCCGGAAATGCAGCCGCAGGTTCGCCCCCGTGCCGAGGCCCGCGCGCGAGGCGATCTGATCGATCGGCAGGTCGCTGTCCTCGAGCAGGCGACGCGCCAGGTCCACCCGGGCGCCCAGGATCCAGCGATGCGGAGGGCGCCCGGTCTCCTCCACGAAGCGGCGCTCGAAGGTCCGACGGGACATCCGGGCGCGGTCGGCCATCTGCTGGGTGGTGAGGTCGTTCCCGAGATGCGCGAGCGCCCACGTCCTCACCTCCTCGAGCTCCTCTCCTCCCGCGACGGGCATCCAGCCGGTGGGCTGGTACTGCGCCTGGCCGCCGGCACGGCGGGGTGAGGCCACCAGGCGCCGCGCGATCTCGTTGGCCGTCCGGGGCCCCAGGTCCTTGCGCACGATGTAGAGGCACAGATCGAGGCCGGCCGCGACCCCGGCCGAGGTGAGCACGCTGCCCTCGTCGACGAACAGCACGTTCGGGTCCACGTCCACCTCAGGGTGGGTCCTCGCGAGCTGCGCCGCCGCGTCCCAGTGGGTCGTCGCGCGCCGCCCGCTCAGCAGGCCGGCGTCGGCCAGCGCGAACGCGCCGTAGCAGATCGACACCAGGCGTGCCCCGCGCGCGTGGGCCGCCACCAGTGCCTCGCGCACGGGCGCGGGGACCGGACGATCCGGGGGCGAATAGCCCGGGACGACGATCGTGTCGGCGCTCGCGAGGGCTTCCAGCCCCTGCTCCACCTGGTACGAGAGTCCGGAGGCCGCCGGCACCGCGCCGGGGTGCTCCGCGCAGATGCTCAGCGCGTACGGGACGCCCGGGCGGTCGATGAAGACCTGCAGCGGGATCCCGACGTCGAGGGGCAGCGCTCCGGGCATCACGAGCACGGCGACCTCGTGCCGGGTCCGGAGGTCCGACGGCTCATGAGCACTCATGGCGTAATCCTTGCACAGGGCGGCATCTCTGCCACTGTCGGCGCGGGCGTCGGCCTTCGCAGGATGGGATCCGTCGGCCGCCGACGAAGAGCGCAGGCGCCGACGAGAACCCGAGAAGCGCACCGAGAGGACCCTGATCACCGTGCCGTCGATGTCCCGATGGGCCGCCTGCTGCGTGTCCGTGCTCGCCTTCCTGGCGGCGATGGCCGCCGCGGGGGCGCCGAGCGTCCTGCTGAGCTACGACCAGAGGGCCTGGGGGTTCTCGGACAGCGCGCTCACGGGCGCCTTCGCCGTCTATGCGCTGACCCTCCTCGTCGCGCTGCTGACCTGCGGATCGCTCTCGGACCACCTCGGGCGCCGCCCGGTGGCGGTGGGCTCCCTGCTGCTCACGGCGGTGGCGCTGATCCTCTTCCTGCGTGCGGACACCATCGGGGGCCTCGTCCTCGCGCGGGCCGTGCAGGGCGCGGCGATCGGCGTCGCGACCGCCGCGCTGAGCGCGTCGATCGTGGAGCTCGCGCCCGACCGGCACCGGCGGCTCGCGCAGACGGCGGTCAGCCTGACCACCGCCGGCGGACTCGGTATCGGCGTGGTGGTGGCGGGGATCGCGATCGACGCGGCGCCCGCCCCTAACGCGGCCCTGTTCGGCATCGCGCTCGCCGTCGTCCTCGCCTCCGCCGTGCTCCTGCTGTTCTCGCCGGAGACCGTCACGCCCCGCCCCGGCGCCGCGGCATCGCTGGTCCCGCGGATCCGCATCCCCGGGGCGGTGCGCGGTCGCTTCCTCCGGCTCGCGCCCGGGCTCGTCGCGATCTGGATGTCCGCGGGACTGATCCTGGGCCTCGGAGGATCCCTCGCCAGCAGCGTCCTGCATCTGGGGGTCGGGCTGCCCTCGGCGCTGATCGTCGCGACGCAGCCGCTCGTCGCCACGCTCTGCACGCTCGTGCTCGCCCCGCGCATCGGGCCTCGCGCGCTCGTGCCCTGCGGGTACGGCGCGGTGATGCTCGGCGTCCTGGCCGAGTGCGCCTCCTTCGCCTCGGGCAGCGCGGCCCTGGTGATCGCGGGGGCGCTCGTCACCGGCGTGGGCTACGGGGCGGTCTTCTCCGCGACCCTTCGCCTCCTGCTCCCCGAGGTGCGGCCCCACGAGCGCGGCGGGTTCTTCGCGGCCTTCTACATCGTCGGCTACCTCGCCTACGGCGCCTCGGCCCTCTGCGCGGGACTGCTCAGCGACCTCATCGGGCTCGGCGCCGCCGGCGTGGTCTACGCCGTGGCGACCGTCGCCGTCGCCGCCCTGGCCCTGTGCGCCTGGCTCGTCCCGGGACGCCGCGCCCCGCACCGCAGGCCGCCCGCGGAGCAGCCCGTCCCCGCGCCCCGATGAGTCCGCCGGCACCGGCCATCCGGATCACCCGCCGTATCCGCACCACCGCATCCGCACCGCCGCATCCGCACCACCACGTCCGGCCCGCGCCGTCTCCGCCGAGGAGGCGGGCGCCCCGGGAGAGGAAGCACCGCACCATGGCAACGACACCGCCCGCACTCCGCTTCACGACCCTCCTGTTCCCGCAGGTCACGCAGCTGGATCTCACCGGTCCCGTGCAGGTCTTCGCGGGCCTGCCGGGCGCCGTCGTGGACCTCGCGTGGCATCGGCACGAGCCCGTCCCCACCGACGCCGGCTTCTCCCTGCTCCCCACCGTCGCCTTCGAGGAGGCGGAGCAGGCCGACGTCCTCATGATCCCCGGCGGGCAGGGCGCCTTCGACACCCTCGAGGACCCCGTCGCGCTCGACTTCGTGCGGCACCAGGCTGCGGGCGCGCGCTTCGTGACGAGCGTGTGCACCGGCGCGTTCGTGCTCGGGGCGATCGGCCTCCTCCAGGGCCGACGCGCCACGACCCACTGGGCGGTGCACCCGCTGCTGCGCCACCTGGGCGCGATCCCCGTGCGCGAGCGCGTGGTGCGGGACGGCGATCTGCTCACCGGGGGAGGGGTGACCAGCGGGATCGACTTCGCGCTGACCCTCGCCGCGGAGATCTATGGGGCCGACGTCGCCCAGGGCGTCCAGCTCGCCATGGAGTACGACCCGCAGCCGCCGTTCGACGCCGGATCACCCGCAGCGCCGGACGCCGACCCCGCGCACGTCGAGGCGGTCATGCGCAGCGCCCGGCACAGCCGCGAGCCCCTCGTGCTGCGCGCGGCGGAGAGGCTCGCATCCTGATCCGAGGCAGCGGGCGCACCCGGACCGTCGCCCGGGACGGCCTGGGACGGCCCGGGACGGCCCCGGACGGCTCGGGGCGATGACCTGCCCCCGGGCTAGGGTGAACGTGTGACCACGGCCGATCCCGCGCAGCCCCCATCCATCCCCGAACGCCCTGCGCAGCCACCCCGTCGGCCCCGTGGCTTCATCACCGTCGCGATCGCGGCGATCACGATGATCGGCCCGTTCACGATCGACTCCGTCTTCCCCGCCTTCACCCGCATCGGCGCCGAGTTCGGCGAGTCCGAGGGCGCGCTGCAGCAGCTGGTCTCCGCCTACCTCGCGGCGTTCGCGGTGATGTCGATCTTCCACGGCCCGCTGTCCGACGCGCTGGGCCGCCGGCGCGTCATGCTCGCCGGACTCACGATCTACGTGCTCGCGATGTTCGCCTGCGTGCTCGCCCCTTCCTTCGGCAGCCTCGTGCTGCTGCGGGTCATGCAGGGCATGAGCGCCGGCGCGGCGACGATCATCTCCCGCGTCATGGTGCGCGACCTCTATTCCGGTGCTCAGGCGCAGCGACTGATGGCGCAGGTCATGGCCATCTTCTCGATCGCGCCCGCGCTCGCCCCGGTGATCGGCGGCTGGCTCCTGCTGCTCGGGGACTGGCGCTGGGTGTTCGGCGGGATCGGGATCTACGGGCTGCTCGCGATCGTGCTCACGATCCTGCTGCCCGAGACCCTCCCGCCCGAGCGGCGCTCACCGCTGCGGATCGGCTCCCTGCTCGGCTCGCTCGTGCACGTGGGCGCCTCGGCCCTCATGGTCCGCATCGCCTTCGCCACGGCCTTCGGCTTCGCCGCCCAGTTCCTGTTCATCGCGTCGGCGCAGATCATCGTGGTGCGCCTGCTGGGGCTCGGCGAGCAGGACTTCTGGGTGCTGTTCGTGCCGCTGATCATCGGCATGTTCACCGGCGCCCAGGCCGTCGGCCGACTCGCCGACCGCCTTCCGCGCACGCGCATGATCACCATCGGCTACCTGGCGACGCTCGGCGCGACCGCCCTGAACCTGCTGCTCGTGGCGCTCGCCCCCGCGCCCGACGGCACGATCTCGCCCGCGCTGATCCCCGTGCTCGTCGGCCCGATGCTGATCGGCTTCACCGTCTCCCTGATCTTCGCGCCCATCCAGCTCGAGATCATGGACCTCTTCCCGCACGCCCGCGGCGCCGCCGCCTCGCTGGGCACCTTCTCCTCGCTCGTGCTGAACGCGCTGCTCGCGGGGGTCGTGGCACCGCTGGTGACGGGCTCCCTGGTCACCCTCGCGGCGACCGCGCTGGCGTTCGTCTGCGCCGGGACCGTGCTGTGGCTGTGGCACCTGTGGGCCACGGGCGGGCGCGGCGCCGAGGTCGTCGAGGACGGCGAGGTCGTGGCCTAGCGCCGCACCCGATCCGCCGAGCCCCTGATCAGGTCGCGGGCCCGGAGGGCCGACGGAGGGCGGCGAGGACGCTCGGCGCCACGGCGGAGCCGGCGCCGACCAGGCAGAGCAGACCGCCGAGCGCCGCCAGTGGCGGCGGGGTCTCGCCGAGCACGATCCAGGCCATCGCCACCGTGATCCCCGGGACGATGAGCGAGGAGGAGCTGAGCACCCCGGCCGGGGTGCTGGTCAGCGCGTACCCCCACAGCAGGAACGCGCACGCGGTGGGGAAGACGCCCATGTAGACCACCGTGACGATCGAGGCGGCCGACGCCTCCGCGAGCTCCCCGATCAGCGCCGGTGCGAACGGGAGGCAGGCGAGGAACCCGGCGACGATGCCCACCACCGTCATCGAGGTCGAGTCGACCTGCGGGAGCAGCGTCTTCTGCGCCAGCACGCTTCCGGCGTACAGCAGGGCGGCCAGCAGCCCCAGCAGCAGACCGGCGCCGGAGACCCGGCCGCTCGAGGTGGCCACCGTGATCAGGGCGATGCCCCCGAAGGCGACCAGGATCCCCGCCACCAGATGCACGGGCAGGCCCTCGCCCAGCAGCAGTCCCGAGGCCACGGCGACGATGAGCGGCGCGACGTTTACCAGCATCGCGGCCGTCGCCGCGTCGATGAGGAGCTCGGCCGCGTTCAGCACGATCGTGTACGCGGCGAACCAGGCGACGCCCCACCCGATCACGCCCAGCCACAGCCGCGGGCTCCGCGGCATGCGCACGCGACCGATGAGGGCGAGCGGGAGCAGCACCACGGCGGCGGATCCGGTGCGCAGCAGGGACATCGCACCGGGGGAGAAGTCCGCGCCGCCGGCCCGGATCACGACGAACGAGGACGCCCACATGATCATCACCAGCAGGGCCGCGAGCCACGGCAGGGCGGGATGCGACGCACGGGGCGGGACCGAGGACGGCGCCTGGGAAGGCATCGAGGGAGGCGCGGAGGACACTGCCGGGGAAGGCGCCGGAGAGGGCCCGGGGGGGGGATGCGCGGCCGAGGGATCGGGCATGGGCCCATGATCCGGCAGCGGCGGAGGCGGCGCCAGCGGGATCCGGACACCGATGCGCAGGGCCCGCTGGAGGGCTCGGCGCAGGGCTCGGCGCAGGGCCCGCTGCAGGGCTCGGCGCAGGGCCGGGGCCGACGGGAACCTGCCGCCTCTTGACCCCGCTCGATAGGCGTGCCCACCATGAGACAGGGCGCGGGACAACGACGTCGGACGCGCCTGCGGGGAGGCGAGGAGGCCACCATGTCCAGCAATCGGGCAGTCGCGTACAAGGGAGCCGGGAAGGTCGAGGTCGTCGACATCGACTACCCCGACTACGAGCTCAAGGACGGGCCGGGGGTGAACCCCGCGAACATCGGCCGGAAGCTGCCCCACGGGGCGATCCTGAAGGTCGTCACCACCAACATCTGCGGCTCGGACCAGCACATGGTCCGCGGCCGCACCACCGCCCCCGAGGGGCTGGTGCTGGGGCACGAGATCACCGGCGAGGTGATCGACGTGGGCCCCGGCGTCGAGTTCATCAAGACCGGCGATCTGGTCTCGGTGCCGTTCAACATCTCCTGCGGGAGGTGCGTGAACTGCAAGATCGGGCGCACCGAGATCTGCCTGAACGTGAACCCCGACCGCCCCGGCAGCGCCTACGGGTACGTCGACATGGGCGGCTGGGTCGGAGGGCAGGCCGAGTACGTGCTCGTGCCCTACGCCGACTGGAACCTGCTGAAGTTCCCCGACAGGGACCAGGCCCTCGAGAAGATCCTGGACCTGACCATGCTCTCGGACATCTTCCCGACCGGTTACCACGGAGCCGTCACCGCGGGCGTCGGACCCGGCAGCTCGGTGTACATCGCGGGCGCGGGGCCGGTGGGCCTGGCCGCCGCCGTCGGCGCGCAGCTCCTCGGGGCGGCCGTCGTCATCGTCGCCGACATGCAGGAGGACCGCCTGGCGGCGGCCCGCGCCTTCGGCTGCGAGACGATCAACGTCGCCGAGCAGGACCCCCGCGAGCAGATCGCCAGCATCCTCGGCCGCGAGGAGGTCGACTGCGGCGTCGACGCCGTGGGCTTCGAGGCCAAGGGCCACGGGCACGACGCGAAGGAGGCGCCCGCGACCGTGCTCAACACGCTCATGGATGTCACCAAGGCCGGCGGCGCCCTCGGCATCCCCGGGCTCTACGTCACCGGCGACCCCGGCGGCGTGGACGAGGCGGCCAAGGAGGGGTCGCTCTCCCTGCGCCTCGGCCTGGGCTGGGCGAAGGCGCTCGGGTTCATGACCGGGCAGTGCCCCGTCATGCGCTACCACCGCCAGCTCATGGAGGCGATCCTGCACGACCGCGTGCACATCGCCGACGCCGTGAACGCCACCGTGATCTCGCTCGACGACGCCCCGCGCGGCTACGCCGAGTTCGACAAGGGAGCCGCGAAGAAGTTCGTCATCGACCCCCACGGGACGACGGGACTCGCGACGGCGAGCTGATCCGCTGATCGGGTCCGGGTCCGGGTCCGGGTCCGGGCCCTGGGGCTCGGGCCCGGTCAGCGCACGGTGGGGGAGAGCTCCCTGCCCAGGTAGAGGGTGGCCGCGCCGATCGCGCCCACGTCGTCGCCGAAGGCGGAGGAGCTGATGGTGACGCCGCGGCGCCCGCCGCTGCCCAGCAGCGCGCGCTCGAGCACCTGCGACATGGCGAACGGCTCGAGCGCGCGCCAGTATGGACCGCCGATGATCACGCGGTGCGGGTCATGGATCCCGATCAGGGTGCGCAGCGCCTCGCCGAGCGCGGTGCCGTGCTCCTGCGCGATCCGCGCGGCCAGCCGGTCGCCCGACGTCGCCGCCGCGAGCAGGGCCTCCAGGCGCTCGCCGTCGGCCTCGAGGGACGCGGAGGAGAGCTCGTCCTGCGCGGCATCGACCCGGCGCAGCATCGCGTGCACGTCCGTGAAGATCGAGAGGCAGGCGCGCCGGCCGCAGCCGCACACGGGGCCCTCCAGCCCCGTCGGCAGATGCCCGATCTCCCCGGCCTGCGTGGTCGACCCGCGCTGGACGCGGCCCGCGCTCGAGACCGCCGAGCCGACGCCCGCGCTCACGTAGACGTACAGCAGCGTCTGCTCGCTCAGACGCTCGCTCGCCCAGATCTCCGCCGCGAGCGCCGCGTTCGTGTCCTTGTCCAGGAGGACCGTGCGCCCCGTGGCCCGCGAGAGCATCTCCACGAGCGGGGTGTCCCACCAGTCCGGCATCCAGGGCGGGTCCACGAGCACACCGCGCCGCCAGTCCAGCCCGCCGGGGGCCGCGACGCCGACGCCCAGCAGTGCCTCGCGCGCGCTCTGGCCGCCGGGCGTGCGCCAGCCGTCCTCGTACATCGTCGCGAGCAGCTCCTCGAGGCCCTCTGCGATCCGCGCCACCCCCGCATCGGGGTCGGGGCCCGGGGGCCCGAGAGCCTTCTCCGCGACGACGTTCGCCCCCAGATCGACGATGACCAGGGTGATCCCCGTGGGATCCAGATGCACGCCGGCCGCGAGCAGCGACGACGGCACGACGCGCAGCACGGTGCGCGGCTTCCCGCGGCCCGCGGAGAGCGTGCCGTCGGTCTCGACGAGACCGCGCTCCATGAGCCGACGGGTGATGAGGCTGACCGCCTGCCGGGAGAGGCCGCTGCGGCGCAC
The DNA here is from genome assembly GCF_022346485.1 of Brachybacterium sp. ACRRE. Taxonomy (NCBI): domain Bacteria; kingdom Bacillati; phylum Actinomycetota; class Actinomycetes; order Micrococcales; family Dermabacteraceae; genus Brachybacterium; species Brachybacterium sp. ACRRE. Next base: position 10,456 of record NZ_JAKRMO010000059.1, read on the forward strand.
CACCTCGGACTGCGAGCTGCCCTCGGGTGCACTGCGGATCGCATCGAGCACGACGAGCTCGTTCTTGGCGCCGATGTCCGGCATGGATGATCCGCGCACGAGTGCTCCTTCCACCGCGGGGCGAGCCCCGTTGCCTTTAGTCCAACAGTGTGAGTAATGTACGTCACCGAGAGGCGCGGGATAGCTCGCGATGCGGAATGGACCGCATCGACACGGTGCTCGATCCCCGCCGACGAACCCCGGTCTCCGCAGCCAGCGGGGCCGACCCCCGGGCCTCACGACATCGCCGTCCGGCCCGCTTCCCGACCAGATTCCCCATCCCATCGTTCCCGCTCCGACTCCCACGTGAGCAGAGCCCCCGACGCGCCGGAGACGGCCCGCCGAGACCGAGGAAGGAACCACGATGAGTGTCACCGACACCGTCGGCCCACCGGCCGGCCCCGCGAGCGCCTCAGGCGCCTTGGGCAGTGCGGCGCCCGCCCCTCCCGCACGCCGCAAGCGCGGCATGAATGCGGGCCAGCGTCGAAAGCTGCGCACCGGCCTGCTGTTCATCTCCCCCTGGATCATCGGGGTCGTCATCTTCATCATCTACCCGGTCGCGTACTCGATCGCTCTGAGCTTCACGCGGTACTCGGGGATGGAGGCGCCCACGTGGGTGGGCGTTCAGAACTACGTCACGGCCTTCACCGACCCGATGGTCGGCAAGGCGGCGTCGAACACGATCTTCTATGCGATCATCGCCGTTCCGCTGGGACTGATCATCGCTCTGGCGCTCGCGATCGCGATGAACCAGAACGTGCGCGAGGTCGCCTGGTACAGGACGATCTTCTACGCGCCCTCGCTGATCCCGGCGTTCGCGATGTCCTTCATCTTCATCGTGTTCCTGAATCCCCAGTTCGGCGTGTTCAACCAGGTCCTCAAGATCTTCGGGGGCGCGAACGTCAACCTCCTGGGTGATCCCACCGGGGTGAAGATCGCGATCATCCTGATGGCACAGCTGGGTGCGGGCAACGCGGCCCTCATCTTCCTCGCCGGTCTGCGCAACATCCCGAAGACGATCTACGAGGCGGCCCGAGTGGACGGCGCCAGCCCCCTGCGCCAGTTCTTCTCGATCACGTTCCCGCTGCTCTCCCCGGTTCTGCTGTTCAACCTGATCACCGGCATCTCGGGATCCCTGCAGGTGTTCACCGAGGCATTCATCGTCACCAACGGCACGGGCGATCCCGACGCGGGCGCGCTGTTCTACATGATGTACCTCTACAAGAACGCCTTCGGCTTCGCCGAGCTCGGATACGCATCCGCACTCGCGGTGATCCTGTTCCTCGTGGGGCTGGCCCTGGCCCTGCTCGTCTACTGGCTCTCGCGCCGGTTCGTGAACTACGACGTGGAGGCCGGCTGATGAGCACCATGATCCAGACACCCCCGGAGAACATCGTCCCCGGGCGCAAGAAGGCCAACGCCGAGCAGTACAACCGCCGTGCCGACGGCACCAAGCGCTCCTGGCACTCGACGCTCATCGCGCGCATCGTGATGATCATCCTCAGCATCCTGTTCCTGATGCCGCTCTACTGGATGATCGTCTCCGCGCTCAAGTCCGACCAGGAGCTCGCGAAGTTCCCGCCCACGCTGTTCCCGCACAACGTCGAGTTCGGGAACTTCGTCAAGGCCGTCACCGCGATGCCGTTCCTGCAGTTCTTCGCGAACTCCGCGATCATCACCATCTCGGTGGTGCTGCTGTCGGTGATCTCGAACTTCATCATCGCGTACGGGTTCGCGTGCATCGACTGGCCGGGCCGCGACAAGCTCTTCTACGTCGTCATCGCGACGCTGTTCCTGCCGTTCCCCGTCACCCTGATCCCGATGTTCGACATGTGGGCCCGACTGGGGCTGGTGAACACGCTGTTCCCGTTGATATTGCCGGCCATGTTCGGCAGTGCGTTCTACGTGTTCCTGCTGAGACAGTTCCTCAAACAGATCCCTCAGCCCATGCTCGATGCCGCCCGGGTGGACGGCGCGAGCGAATGGACGATCCTGTGGAGGATCGCGTTCCCCACCGCGATGCCGGCGCTGACCACCGTCGCGATCTTCTCGGCAGTCGGCTCGTGGAACGACTTCATGGGTCCGCTGATCTACCTGCAGGACCAGAAGGTCCAGACGCTCTCGATCGGTCTGCAGACGTTCCGCTCCGTCAACGCGCAGGACGTCTCCTTCAACCAGCTGATGGCCGCCAGCTTCCTGGTGATCCTGCCTCTGCTGCTCCTGTTCTTCATCTTCCAGCGGTACTTCATCCGCGGCATCACGATCGGAGGCTTCAAGTGATCTCCAGACGATCCTTCCTGGCCGGAGCCACGGCCGCCGGTGCCGCCGTCGGACTGGGCGCCTGCGCCTCGGCACCTGCCGCGGGACCGAACGTGGTCAGCTACTGGGGCCTCGGTGCGGCCGACGTCGACAAGGACAACCAGGTCATCGACGCCTTCAAGAAGACCGACGCGGGCAAGAACGCGGAGATCTACGTCGACCAGGTGCCGTCGAGCGGCGTCGCGGACATGAGCCAGATCATCACCGCGGTGCGCGGCGGGACAGCTCCCGACGTGTGGTGGATGGACCGATTCAACGCGGTGCAGAACGCCTCGATCGGCCTGCTCGAGCCCATCGACGGCCTCATCGAGAAGTACGAGGACGTCTCGCCCGAGGAGTTCAAGTCCCAGTGGATCCAGTTCGCCATCGACGAGCTGACCTACGACGACCAGCTGTACGGGCTGCCGGCCACGACCGACGCCCGCGGACTCCTGTACAACAAGGACGTCCTCAAGGATGCGGGGGTCGACCTCGATCTGTTCGACTGGAAGAAGCACGTCATCACGTGGGACGAGCTCGGCGAGGCCTGCGAGAAGATCGTGGACATCGACAAGCGCGGCAACTACAAGCGCTTCGGCTTCGCTCCCTGGCTCTCCGAGGGATGGCCATACACGTGGGGCTTCGGGCTCGACGCCCAGGCCTACGACAACGAGACCGCCACCGTCACCCTCGATTCCCCGCAGTGGGAGTCGGTGTACCAGCTCTATGCGGACTGGGCCGAGCAGTATCCCTACGCCTCGGTCGACGCCTTCTTCGCGACCTACCAGCCGCCGAACGCGCCGCCCACGCAGACGGCGATGTTCAGCGGCCGCCTGGGCGTGGACACCTCGGGGCCCTGGCAGATCAGCGGCAACGAGAAGTACGCCCCCGATCTTCCCCTGGACTTCACCTATCTGCCGGTCGCGAAGGAAGGGGACCCCACCTACACCTGGTCGGGCGGGCAGTGCCTGGTCATCCCCAAGGGCGCCAACATCACGAAGACCCTCTGGGAGTTCATGAAGTTCTATGCGGGCTTCGAGGGGCAGAGCATCGTCGTCCCCCAGTTCGGGAACCTGCCCACGAGCATCAAGGCCATCCAGGAGAAGAAGTACAACGCCAAGGCAGAGCTGTTCCGCACGATGCTCCCGAACTCCACCTCGCGCCCGCCGCTGCCGGTGGGGTCGGCCATGTGGGACACGCTCACGCGCACCAAGAGCTCGGTCGCCCTGGGCTCCTCGACCCCGAAGCAGGCCGTGGAGTCCAACCAGCAGATGATCGCGCCCAAGATGGAGCTCTTCCCCGACTACAAGATGCCCGAGACCTACGGCAAACCCAGCCCCGTCCCCGGCAGCTGACCGGGGCCGCATCCCGGGCCGACGAGCGCAGCCCGGGATGCGCCCCGCTTCTTTCCCCTGCCATGCCGATGCCCGGCCCCGCCCGGTCACGGATGCACCCCGCCTTCGGACTCGCACCACCTTCGGAAGGGAGGCCCGATGCTCGACCGACGACAGCTCCTCACCGGTGCCGGCGCAGTCCTCGCGGCAGGGCTGGGCGCGACGTCGTGCGCGGGCAGCGGACCGACCGGCCCGCGCACCGTCCGCTACTGGGGGATGGGCGCCGCGGACAAGGACAAGGACGAAGCGGCGCGCGATGCCTTCCTGGCCACCGACGCGGGCGCGGGAGCACAGGTCAGCATCGACCAGGTGCCTTCCAGCGGTGCGGCCGACATGAGTCAGATCATCACCGCGGTGAGGGGCGGGACCGCGCCGGACGTGTGGTGGATGGACCGCTTCAACGCGGTGCAGAACGCCTCCATCGGTCTGCTCGAGCCCGTGGACACCCTCATCGAGAAGTTCGAGGACGTCTCCCCGGAGGAGTTCAAGTCCCAGTGGATCCAGTTCGCCATCGACGAGCTGACCTACGACGGGAAGCTCTACGGGCTGCCCACATCGACGGACGCCCGCGGCCTGCTCTTCAACGAGAACGTGCTGAAGGATTCGGGAGTCGACCTCGACATGTTCGACCCCGAGCAGCACGTCCTCACCTGGGACGAGCTGCGGGATGCCGCGCGGAAGATCACCCACCAGGACTCCCGCGGGAACTACGACCGCCTCGGATTCGCGCCCTGGGCCGACCAGGGCATGCCCTACACCTGGGCGTTCGGCCTGGACGCGCAGGTCTACGACAACGAGACCGGTCAGGTGGTGCTCGACTCCCAGCAGTGGAAGTCCGTGTTCGACCTCTATGCGGACTGGGCCGAGGAGTTCCCCTACTCCCGGGTCGACGCCTTCTTCGCGACCTATCAGCCGCCCAACGCGCCGCCCACCCAGAATGCTGTCTTCGGCGAGCACCTGGCGATCACCACGGGAGGGCCATGGCAGATCTCCGGGAACAAGAAGTACGCCCCGAAGCTGCCCCTGAAATGGACCTGGCTGCCGGTCGCGAAGGACGGCGACCCCACGTACACGTGGTCCGGCGGCTTCTCGCTGGTCCTGCCCAAGGGATCGAACATGTCCCGCACCACCTGGGAGTTCATGAAGCACTTCACGGGCTTCGCGGGACAGTCGATCGTCGTCCCGAAGCTCGGCAGTCTGCCCACGCACCTGCGGGCGATCACCGAGAAGAAGTACGACCCCGACGCCGAGCTGTTCCGCCAGATGCTGCCGAACTCCACCTCGCGGCCGCCGATCCCGGTCGGCTCCGCCGCGTCCGACACGCTCGACCGCGCGAAGACGTCAGTCGCCATCGGCTCCAAGACCCCTCAGCAGGCCGTCGACGAGAACCAGGCGATGGTCGTCCCGAAGATGGACCTCTTCCCCGATTACAAGATGCCCGACACCTATGGGAAGCCCCAGCAGATCCCCGATGGAGAGAAGTGAACACCGGCCCGTCGGCCGCTCTCTTCGAACCGGACCACAGACCCCCGGCCCCGTCGGCCGGTCAGGAAAGCACCAACCCCACGAGACGGAAGCAGGAATCTTCTCCATGACCTCCCCCTCCACCGCGGCAGCGCCCCTGCGCATCGCCGTGCTCTCCGCCTGGCACGTGCACGCCGAGGAGTACGGTCGGGCGGCGATCGAGCACCCGGACACGGAGCTCGTCGCCGTCTGGGACGACGACACCGCGCGCGGCCAGGAGCTCGCTGAGCGCCTGGGTGTGCCCTTCGAGGCCGACCTGGACGCCCTGCTGGCCCGCGAGGACCTCGACGGCGTCACCAACACCACCGCCACCACCGTGCACGACGAGATCCTCGGCAAGGTCATCGCCGCGGGCAAGCACGTGTTCACCGAGAAGCTGCTCTCGCCGAGCGTGGAGGGCTGCGACGCCCTCATCGACGCGGCCGGCGAGGCGGGCGTGGCGCTCACCGTGTCCCTGCCCCGGCTCTCCCACGGCTCCACCGTGGCCCTGCGGAAGATCCTCGAGGACGGCACCCTGGGCCGCATCACCTACGCGCGCGTGCGGCTCGCGCACGACGGCTCGACCCGCGACTGGCTGCCCGCACGCTTCTACGACCCGGCCGAGGCCATCGGCGGCGCGTTCTCCGACCTCGCCGCCCACCCCGTCTACCTCACCCAGCTGATCCTGGGGGAGGACGCCTCGAGCGTCCGCTCGAGCTATACGGACATCACCGGGCGCGGCGTCGAGGACAACGCCTCGGTCACGATCACCACGCCCGACGGCGCCATCGGCGTCATCGAGACCGGCTTCGTGACCCCTGCCAGCGGCTTCACCATCGAGGTCCACGGCACCGAGGGCTCGCTGCTCTACGGCTTCGGCGGCGAGACGATGCTGCTGACCACCCGTGAGGGCACCACCGAGGTCGAGGTCCCCAGCGACATCGACGCGCCGTTCTGGCAGTGGGTCCAGGCGATCCGCACCGGCGAGCCGACGCTCGAGAACCTCGCCCGGGCCCGCGCCCTCACCGCCCTGGTCGTCGCCGCGAACGCCGACGCCGGGATCTGACCGGGCAGCAGGCACGGTCCGCCGAACCCTGCACCCGCTGCAGGACCCGCCCCACCCCACCCCTGACATATCCCTGACATCCGCTCACGAAGGAGCACCACCCATGACCGTCACCCTTCCCGTCCGCATCGGCCTCATCGGCGGCGGCGGCATCGCCAACGCCCACCTCAAGGGCTACTCCACGATCCCCGACCGCGCGCGCGTGGTCGCGATCGCCGACGCGAACCCCGAGACCCTCGCGCTGCGCACCGAGGAGATCGGAGCCAAGGGCTACTCGGACTTCACCGAGCTCGTGCAGGACCCCGACGTCGACGCCGTCGACATCTGCCTGCCGCACCACCTGCACAAGCCCGCGATCGTCGCGGCGGCGGGCGCCGGCAAGCACATCCTGTGCGAGAAGCCCCTGTGCCTCACCGCCGAGGAGGCCGCCGAGGTCCGCGCGGCCGTCGACGCCGCCGGCGTCACCCTCATGTGCGCGCACAACCAGCTGTTCATGCCGGCCGTCGCCAAGGCCAAGGAGGTCATCGACTCCGGTGCCCTGGGCGATGTCTACGAGGTGCGCACCACCGACTCGTTCTTCAACGACTTCGACCCGGAGAACATGGGGTGGCGCGCCCACACCGCCACCAGCGGCGGCGGCGAGTACATCGACACGGGCTACCACCCGACCTACCTGCTCATGCACCTCTCGGGCGGTCGTCCGAAGCAGGTCTTCTCGATGATGTCGACCCACCGCCTGAAGTTCATGGAGGGCGAGGACTCGGCACAGGTCCTGGTGCGCTTCGACAACGGCAGCGTGGGCCAGCTCGTCACCTCCTGGGCCTACCAGGCGGCGCCCGGCACCGACCGCTTCTCCGTGGTCGGCGAGAAGGGCTCGCTGAGCTCCGACGGCTCGACCCTGCGCGTGAAGCTGCGTGCGGAGGACGAGGAGCAGGTGTTCGCGGCCGAGCCCATCGACACCTTCGCCGCGGAGATCGCCGACTTCGTGACCTGCCTGGAGACCGGCAAGCGTCCGCTCAACACCGAGGAGGAGGGCATCGCCGTGCTCGGCATCATCCTCGCCGCCTACGAGAGCGCCCGCACCGGCGCCGCCGCGGAGGTCATGAGCGCCTGAGCCCCTCGGGCTGAGAACAGGCACCCGCCGCTCCACGGCGGATCAGAGGGAGGTCGGGCGTCGCACAGCGTGCGTCACCCGGCCTCCCTCTGCGTCCCGTGACCGATGGGGGATCCGCTGGATCCGCTGGATCAGCGGCCGCTCACACCCGCACGACGCCCCGGAGCTCGTCAGGCGCGCACGACACGAAGGTGCAAGGGCAACGCGTCGTCGAGGGCGGTGATCCGCGGGTCGGTGATCATCGCCCCGTCGACCGTGGGCAGCGCGAGATAGCCACGGCGGATGTGCACGTCCAGTGCGCCCGTGTCCGACCCGTCGGAGGGCGCATCCGTTGGCAGGGTGTCCATCCGCCATCGACGCGGGTGCGCCCGCAGCTCCCTCGTCACCTCACGCGTGACGGGGTCGGCGAGGAGCGCGGCCCACAGCTCGCCGTCGGTCATCTGGGCCAGGTCCGCCGTGTCGAATGACGCTCCCGCGTCGAGAGCGGTGGTGACCAGGTGCTTCAGCACGGCGATGGGGACGACGTTGGAGGGCGCGCGCTGGTGGCGGGCCTCCGCGACGATGAGGTCCACGAGCTCGTCGGCCGTCTGCTCGTCGGTGTCCACGGCGCCGTCGATCAGGCGCATCCGCCCGAGCATCTCGCGTGGGGATGTGGTGGTGCGTCCGTGCACCTGGCCGCTGCGCAGGAACGAGTCGAGGTGGTCGAGCTTGAGGGCGCCGTAGGCGTTGGTCAGGGGAGAGGGGCGCTCGCCCTCGTCGATCGCGATGATCTCCTCGGCCTCCACGCCGTGCCGCCGCAGCACCGGATCGAGCTCGGCGACCCGCTCGCGGCCGATCGTGTGATGGTCGAGCCCACCGAGTCCCTCGAGGGTGTGGCTGAAGGGCAGATGCCCGATGTCGTGCAGGAGTGCCGTCGCACGAGCCGCGCGATCATCCGGCGCGAAGTGCGCCGTGAGCGCGAGGACCCCCAGGGAGTGCTCGATGCGCGAATAGCTTTGGGTGGTGGTGAACGAGGCGATGCCGGCGTGGGCGACGAAGGCCAGGCGCCGCACCCACCAGGTGTCCAGCAGCTCGAGCTCCAGCGGGGTCAGCTCGACCTCGAGGCGCCAGACGGGATCGAACCAGCGTCCGTCCAGCCCCAGGGTGTCGGCGTCGATCCCGCGCACGTCGTGTCCTTCCGTCATCGTCGCCATCGGCCGACGGCTCCGGCTCGTCAGTCTTGCGCAGCGGACCGGCTCACCGCTGCAGATCGCCCCGAGGCACTCGATCGCGGTCGTAGGTGATCTCCGTGTAGCCGTGCGGCGCGGGCCGCCCGTCCTCGTCGACGTTGACGAACACGAGCTCGTCGATCGTGAGGATGCTCTGCTGGGTGAACAGGTTCCGGGCCTCGGCGCGCATCGTCAGGGAGGTGCGCCCGAATTTGGTCGCGACCAGGCCGATCTCGACGATGTCGCCCTCGCGGGCCGAGGAGACGAACACGATCTCCGACATATATTTCGTGACCACGCGCTGGTGGCCCAGCTGGATGATCGCGTAGACGGCCGCCTCCTCGTCGATCCAGCGCAGCAGGCTGCCGCCGAAGAGAGTGGCGTTGGCGTTGAGGTCCTCGGGGCGCACCCACTTGCGGGTGCGGAAGGACATGACCGGCTCGGACGGGGAAGTCTCCATGTCTGGACATCGTAGAGATCGCCGCACGCCCTCATGAAGCCTGTGTGGCGCAGCCTGTACTGGGCGGCGCTGGACGGCGCTGGACGGCGCTGGACGGCGCAGCCGGTGCCGGGGCAGGCGGCACGGCGGGACGCAGGATGGCAGGATCGAGCGCATGGTCAGTGAGGACCGCGAAGTCGGCGAGGACGGCGAAGGCCGCGAGGACCGCGAAGACAGCGAAGGTCGCGAAGCCGGTGGGGATGGGAGACACGGGGCCGGGCGCCTGTGCTGGGACGTCGACGTCGCGATCCGGCGCGGGGCCGAGCCCCCGGCCTCGGCCCCGGCTCCTGCGCGGGCGCGGATGCTCGTCCTCTCGCCCGACGACTCGGCGATCGTGATGGTCCTGCGCACTCGACCCGGCCGCGAGCCCTACGCCGTGCTCCCCGGCGGCGGCCTCGAACCGGGCGACGCCGATCCGCTGGGCGGCGCACTGCGCGAGCTCACCGAGGAGACAGGACTGCGAGGCGCCGACGTGGAGCTCGTGACCAGCAAGGTCGTCGTCGAGGGTGAGCAGTGGATCTTCCTCGGCCGCGCCCGCCACCGGCTCCCTCTGCGCCTGGGATGGCCCGAGACGGATCGTGACGCCGAGGTCCACGGCACCTACGAGCCCGTGTGGCTGAGCCCGCGCGCTGCGCTCGAGCAGCTTGGTGGAGGGGTGCATCCGCGCTGGATCACGGGGATGATCGCTGGAGGACGCTGAACCGCGAGGAGGCGGCATGCGCATCACCGGCCATCCATACCGAGAGAGCGACGACGGCGCACCGCGCCCGACCCGCCGGACTGCGGCAGCGTTCTCGCTCTTCGCGTTCGGAGGGCTCGTCGCCTGCACCGATACCGGGACGTCACCGCAGGGGAGCGAGTCCGAGGACCGTGCGACCGACAGCAGCGGATCTTCGTCGGCCGGAGTCGGATCGCCATCGGACGAGGGCGGACCCTCGTCGCGCAGCGCCGAGGACGTCGAGGTCCTCGCCGAGGGCCTCGAGGCGCCCTGGTCCATCGCGTTCCACGGGCAGACTCCGCTGATCAGCGAGCGCGACAGCGCCCGCATCCTCGAACGGGCACCGGACGGGTCCCTGCGCACCGTCGCGACGATCCCCGGCGTCGCCCCGCAGGGCGAAGCCGGACTGCTGGGCATCGCCGTGCGCGACGGAGCGCTGTTCGCGCACTCCACCTCCGCGGACGGCAACCGGATCCAGCGCTTCGAGATCACGGGCGCACCCGGTTCGCTGGGACTCGGCGAGGCGACGACCCTGTTCGACGGGATCCCGTCGGCCGCGAACCACAACGGTGGGCGCCTCGCCTTCGGGCCGGACGGGAAGCTCTACGCGACGGCCGGCGACGCCGGGGACAGGGACGCCGCGCAGGGCGTGGACGCGCTCGCCGGGAAGATCCTGCGGCTCGAGCCCGACGGGTCCGTGCCCAGGGACAACCCCTTCCCGGCCTCGCCCGTGTTCAGTTTCGGGCATCGCAACCCGCAGGGCATCGCCTGGGACGAGGACGGCACGATGTACGCGAGCGAGTTCGGTCAGGACACCTGGGACGAGCTCAACGTCATCGAGGCCGGGAAGAACTTCGGGTGGCCCACGGCCGAGGGCATCGCCCACGAGGACGGCCTCGTCGACCCCCAGCAGCAGTGGCACCCCTCGGACGCCAGCCCGAGCGGCATCGCGATCTCGCACGGCACGATCCACATCGCCGCCCTGCGCGGCGAGCGCCTCATCGACGTCCCCCTGAACGACCTCTCGACCTCGACGCCGCGACTGGTCGGTGCCCACGGTCGGCTGCGCGACGCCGTCATCGCCCCCGACGGCTCCCTGTGGGTGCTCACGAACAACACCGACGGGCGCGGCTCGCCCTCCGACGGGGACGACCGCCTGCTGCGGGTGCGGACGGGGTGAGGCGCCGGGCTCTCGCGGAGTGGCCGAGGGTGGGGGGGCCGACGCGCAAGGGCGCGGCTCGGGATGAGTCGGGACGCTCCTGGCCGGAAGCTCGGTCTCCAGCGGGGGCGTGCACTTCGCCTAGTCATACGTCGGGTCACGACGAATAGAGCACGCGACCCGACCTATGACTACGCGTGGTGCACGGGGCCCCGGAGCATCCAGCGCAGCGCATCGGGGAGCACCACCCCGCCGTGGTTCGGGCTGTGCCCGCCGTCGCCGAGCTCGATCCGCAGGTCGTAGCCGGCCTCCGCGAGGGATGCCGCGGTGCGCAGGTTCTCGGCGAGCCAGTTCATGTGCGGCTGATCGTGGTTCAGGTCCCGCTGGCCGATCTGCAGGAAGAAGCGCAGTGGTCGCGGGGGAGTCGACGCGATCAGTGCCGGATAGGGGTTGCCCTCCGGCATCTGCGCGAAGCTCGAGAGGCAGCAGATCGCGCCGCCGAACGCGTCGGGCCTGTGCCAGGCGGCCGTGAAGGAGCAGTCGCCGCCGCTGCTGCCGCCGCACAGGATCGTGCGACGAGGGTCGTCGAGGATCGTCCTGCGCGTCCTCACCTGGGGGAGCACCTCCTCGAGGAGGAAGCGGGCGTAGGTGTCGTCGGCCGCGTCGTACTCGAGGTTGCGCTGCCTGGGCGCAGGCTCCGCACCCTGCTCCGAGCCGGGGTTTGCGCTGGTGTGCCGTGTGCCGGGCTCGACGAAGACGCCGATGGTCGGCGGGATGGCACCGGAGGCGGTCAGGTTGTCCAGGACGATGCCGCCGCGCACCTCGCCCTCGGGGTCGAGGTACCAGCCGCCGTCCTGGAAGACGACCACACCGGTGGGGTCACCGGGGGCGATGCCCGGGGGCGTGTGGATCCAGATCCGTCGGTGAGTGCCGGGGAACAGTGTGCTGTCCTCGAGCGCGATCTCCTCGGTCGTGCCGGGGGACACGCCCGGGGCGCGCGCGGAATCGGGCCCGTGCGCGTAGACGACATCCTCGAGATCGAGGGGCAGGGCGCGGAACGGGACGATCGTGCTCACGCGGCTGACGCTAGGGCGCAGGGCACGAGCCGGCAACGCATTTCCCGGGCGGTCGAGTCTCAAGCCGGGCGTCCTGACCATGTGCTCTCGCCGGTGTGAAGGGCGGAACCAGCGTTCGTGCGCACCGGCCGGAAGCTCGGTCTCCAGCGGGGGCGTGCACTTCGCGTAGTCATACGTCGGGTCACGACGAATAGAGCACGCGACCCGACCTATGACTACGCGTGGTGCACGGGGTCTGTCGAGACCGTGCGGTCGAAGTGGTCGGGAGGACGGAAGGCCAGATCTCAGGCTCGCTTCGCCCGCAGGTCCGGCCCGGTCCGATCCGTCAGATCGCGCCCTGCGCCTCGGTGCCGGAGGGCAGCGGAGTCATGCGGGTGACCAGGGTGGGCTTCTCGATGAGCTCGGCGATGTCCCCGTTGAGGATGCCGACGGCCTCGCCCGCGCCATGGGTGTCGAGGTCCTGGACGGTCGTCCACTTCTCGATCATGGTGATGGTGCCGTCCTCGGCGTCGTGGATCGAGTAGAGCTCGCAGCCGGGCTCCTCGTGGACGGCGGCGATGCCGCGCTGCATGGCCTGCACGAGCTCCTGCTTCTTCCCGGCCTGGGGGTAGAACACGGCGGTGACGATGACGGTCATCGGGACAGCTCCTTCGCGTCGGTCCGGCGGCCTCCCGCCGGTGGCCCGAACGTATCAATCCAGCTCAGCGGCATCGAGCGCACCCCAGGATGTGGACCGTGCGATGCTGGGACAACCACTGGGCGGACCTCTCGCGCCAGATCGCACCGAGCAGAGCCGCCCGGTCCTGCAGGCCGCCGAGCACCCGGCCCGCGCTGCGTCGGAGGAGACCACGATGAGCACCCTGGACGACGTCCGCCGCCTCGCGACCGCCCTGCCCCAGGTCGAGGAGTCGACCTCCTACGGCTCCCCGGCCTTCCGCGTGGCCGGGAAGGTGTTCGCGACCGTCCGCGGCCCGCGCCGCGCCGAGATCGTGGACCGGCTCGTCGTCCCCGACGCCGAGATCCTCGTTGCCTGGTGCCATGACGTCGGCGAGCGCGAGGCGCTCATCGCCGCCCGCCCCGACCGCTTCTTCACCACCGACCACTACCGCGACCACCCGAGCGTGCTGGTCCGCCTGGAGACCGTCGAGGACGAGGACCTCCGCGAACTGCTCGAGGACGCCTGGGACACGCGCGCCCCGCAGTCCCTGCACCCGGGGGAGTGAATTGGCCCCAGCCTCGCGCGCCCCTCCCGCCTCTCGCGCCCCTCCCGCCTCTCGCGGTCCGAGAACCGCCCTCGCCATTCCCGGCGGCCCGTCGTTGGATGGTTACGCTGGCCGATGGCCCCGCGGCCGCACATCATCCCCGACAGCGATGGAGCATCCGGACATGAGCACACGGCGGAACCAGGGATCCACGAGCGCCGGATCCGCGCAGGCCCTCGACGCCTTCGCCCAGATCATGGGGTCCTCGCACGTGCTCACCTCGAAGCGCGCGACCGCCCCCTACGCCACCGGCGACCGCTTCGGCTCCGGCGACGTCCTGGCCGTGCTGCGACCGGGCTCCCTCGTGGACATGTGGCGCGCCCTCCAGGTGTGCGTCGACCACGACCTCATCGTCATCACCCAGGCGGCCAACACCGGCCTGACCGGCGGCTCCGGCCCAGGGGACCAGGATTACGACCGCGACATCGTCATCATCTCGACGCTGCGGATCGACCAGATCCATCTCATCAACGACGCCCGCGAGGCGATCTGCCTGGCCGGCGCCACTCTCTTCGAGCTCGAGGAGACCCTCGCCGAGCACGGACGCGAGCCGCACTCGGTGATCGGGTCGAGCTCGATCGGCGCGTCCGTCGTCGGCGGGATCGCGAACAACTCCGGAGGCAGCCAGATCCGCAAGGGCCCCGCGTTCACCGAGCACGCGCTGTTCGCCCGGGTCGACGAGGACGGCACGATCCACCTGGTCAACCACCTGGGCATCGATCTCGGCACCGATCCCACGCACATCCTCGACAAGGTCCAGCGCGGCGACTGGGATCCGGCCGACGTGACCCCTCCGCCGGATGACTCGACCGGTACCGACTACGCCGACCACGTCCGCGAGATCGTCGACACCCCCGCCCGGTACAACGCGAACCCGAAGTTCCTGTTCGAGGCCTCGGGCTGCGCCGGCAAGCTCATGGTGTTCGCGGTGCGCACCCGCACGTTCCCGCTCGAGAAGGACAAGGCGACCTTCTACATCGGCACCGACCGCCCCTCCGATCTGGAGGCGCTGCGCCGCGCGTTCCTCGCCTCCGACGGTCCGCTGCCGATCTCGGGGGAGTACATGAGCTCCCACGCCTTCGACCTCGCCGCCGAGTACGGCAAGGACACCTACGTCTCCCTGAAGCACGCCGGAAGCCGCACCCTGGTGCGCATGTTCGCCCTCAAGAGCTGGGCGAACGGAGTCTTCGAGAAGCTCCCCGGCTTCGGGCCCTCGGTCGCCGACGAGATCTCCCAGAAGCTCTTCGGCCTGATCCCCGAGAAGCTCCCGAAGCGCCTGCTCGACTTCCGTGACCGCTTCGAGCATCACCTGCTGCTCGTCGTCAGCGGCAGCGAGCGCGAGACCACGCAGCGCCTGCTCGCCGACTTCTTCGCCGCGCCCGACCACGAGGGCGAGTTCTTCGAGTGCGACGCCGACGAGGCCCAGAGCGCCACCCTCATCCGTTTCGGCGTGGCCAGCGCCGCAGGCCGATACTTCACGATGCACCGCGAGGAGGCGTCGGCCATGGTCACCTTCGACGTCGCGCTGCGCCGGGACGACGAGGACTGGCTCGAGGTGCTCCCCGCGGAGATCGCCGACCAGCTGCTGGAGAGCGTCTACTTCGGGCACTTCTTCTGCCACGTGATGCACCAGGACCATGTGGCGAAGGCGGGCGTGGACCCCGTCGCCCTCAAGAAGCGCATGAGGACGCTGCTCGAGGACCGAGGCGCCGCCGTCCCCGCCGAGCACAACTACGGGCGCATCTACCCCGCGCCCGAGCCGATGGTCGAGCACTTCCGAGAGATGGACCCGCGCAACATGTTCAACGCGGGCGTCGGCGAGACCACGGCGCACAGGGACTGGGAGCCGGCCCCCGCCCAGGGCTGATGGCCCGCGTCGCTCACCCCTGCTCGATCGCGGCCAGGTGCTCGGGCCGCACCGCGTCGACGTGCGGTGCCGCCTCCTCGTGGTGCTCGACCCAGCGCGCCACGTACGGGCACACGGGCACGATCCGCCGCCCCTCGCGCACCGTCTGCTCGAGGGCCGTGCGGGTGAGGGTCGAGGCGAGCCCCCGGCCCTCGTACTCGTCGAAGACGACGGTGTGGAAGAAGATGCGCTGCGGGGAGTCGGCGCCGTCGACGTCGCGGTACTTCGAGAATCCGGCGTGGTGCTCGCCGACGAAGACGTCGAACCGGCGCTTCTCGGGGTTGTCGCGGATGAAGGCGCGATCGGGCGTGCCGTCGGCCTCCGCCTCGGGTGCCTCAGGTGCCCCAGGCGTCTCGGGTGCCTCGGGGGTCCCGGGGTTCTCGGGGGTCGGGTTCTCGCTCATCGGGGGTCTCCTTCATGCGGATCTGCGGATGTGTGCGGCCGACGGCGCGGCCTGATGCGTGCGTGCGGGAGCGTCGGCGCCGGCAGGGCGGCGGGCGTGCCCTCGGGGAACGGTCCGAAGCGGCGGTCGTCGTCCGACGGGGTCGCAGTCGGGCCTGCCGCATCCCCGTCCCCCCGTCCGATCTCGTGCTGCCACTGGGAGCGGAACGCGGCGATCTCCTCGTGGGTGCGGCCCACGAAGTTCCACCACATGACGATCTCCTCGGCGAAGGGCGGGCCGCCGATGAGGATCAGGCGCGCCGGCTCGGGACCGGCCTCGATGGTCAGGGCATCGGCGCCGTCGGGGACATGCGCGAGGTGATCGGCGGCGAGGTCGACGGCGGCGTCGCCGCCCGCCCCCGCCCTGTCCCGATCCACCCCCCGCGCCCCCC
>NZ_JAKRMO010000005.1:0-101077 GCF_022346485.1 Brachybacterium sp. ACRRE
CCCCCCCCCCCTTCTTCGTCCACCACGAAACAAGAGGTCATTTCGGCGAGGCCGCTCTCGTCACGGTCGTCGACCTCGCACTGCGAGATCACCTCCTCCATGGCGCGACGGTCCACCTGGCGCGCTCTGCCCGAAGGATCCGTGGGGGTGAACGACGATCCGTCGACGTACCCCAGAAGCGCCTTGCCTACCAGCTCAGGCCGCAGACTCCGAAGCGCCGATTCGATGCCCTCGACATCCGTGAGTTGCCCCGGGGTAAGCCCGCGCAGGAGTTCGACCGCTTCCGACTGTCCGGCGACCAGGAGCGCGCCTCCGATGTCGAGGATGACAACTGCAGTGGAATCTGGCCACTCCACGTAGGACACCCCGCCCGCACGCAGCGTCCCGGGCTGCGCTCCCATCCGCTCCTCCCAGACGTGCTCGACCGTCCGACGTGTGCTGGTGCGAAGGGAAGTGGGCATGATGCACCGTACCTACCTCCGGCCGCGGTCAGACCTCGTAGCGGAAGAATCCCTCGCCGCTCTTGCGTCCCAGCAGGCCGGCGTCGACCGCGGACTTCACCAGGTCGCGCGAGACGGTGGGCAGCCACGGACGCTCCCGCAGGTAGTGATCCTCGATGTCCAGCACGACGTCCAGGCCCACCTGGTCCATCATCTCGAAGGGTCCGGCCGCCATCCCGGTGTTCGCCCGCATGATGGCGTCGACGTCGGCAGGGGTGCTGACGCCCTCCGCCACCACGGCGAGCGACTCGCGCTTGATGGCGGCCCAGATGCGATTGAAGATGAACCCGGTGCTCTCGCGGGCGGCGATGAAGGGGAGCAGGCCGAAGGCCGGGAGCTCGCGGGCGAGCAGCTCCAGCGCGGCGGGATCGGTGTGGCCGTCGCTCATCAGTTCGACCGCCATGCTGCGCGGCGGCATCGCGAAGTGCATGTTCAGTACGCGCTCCGGGTGCTCGACCTCGGTGATGACCTCGCGGGAGGCGAAGGAGGAGGAGTTCGTCGCGAGCAGGGCGTCCGGGTCGGCGATCCGATCGAGCGTCGCGAACAGTGGGCGCTTGATCTCGAGCCGCTCCGGCACCGCCTCGACGACGAGCCACGCGCCGGGGACCGCGTCCTCGACATCGGAGAAGGCCAGGGCGTCGCCGGGCTCTTCGCCGTGCGGCGCGTCGAGAGCTGCCCGGAGCGAGGGGGCCGTGGACGTCACGTACTCGACGGCGGCGCGGCCCTGCTCGGGCGCGGGGTCGACCACGCGGACGGGGGCTCCTCCGCTCGCGAAGACGGCGGCGATCCGACGGCCCAGGGTGCCGCCCCCGACCACGGCGACGGCGCGCTCGGCGATACTGCTCGGCACTTCGAAACCCATGCGGTGTCCATCCTCCGGTGTTGCGTACATTCTGAATCCAATACAGTATGAATCCTCAGCTGCCCCGGAGGACCGCGAGAAGGAGGAGACCTTGAGCACGAGCGTCAGACGCCGGTCCCGCACCCGCGAGCGCCTGCTCGACGCGCTCGAGGAGCTGCTGCAGGAGACGGGGACCCTCTCCCCGAAGATCGACGAGATCTGCTCCCGCGCAGGCTTCACGCGCGGCGCCTTCTACTCGAACTTCTCGACGATTGAGGAGATCCTCTTCGCGGTCTACGAGCGCCGGACGGCACAGGTGCTCGCAGGACTCGCGACCACGCGGGAGCCCGGAGGGCATACCGACGAGGACGACGCACCCTCGGACCTCGCCGCGACGATGGAGACCTTCCTGCGCGCGGTCCCGGCGGATCCGCAGTGGTACGCCCTGCGCGCCGCTTTCGCGGCCCGCGCACCGCACGACTCCGGGGTCGCTGCCGCCCTGCACGAGCACGCCGAGGAACTGCGCCGGGGCCTCACCCCGATGGTGACGGTCCTGGCCGATTCCGCCGGGCTCGACCTGCCCGGCGACGGGTCCGACGCCACCCGCGCGGTCATCGCCGCTCACATCGGCGCGGTGCTGCAGGGGCCGTTCGTGACGGACCCCGAGCAGCTGCGCCGCGACACCGTCCTCGCCGTGCTCCGCGGACTCTCGCCTGCCGCGGGCACGACCACCGCACCCCCATCTATCGAGGAGGACCCCGCATGACCGACACCAGGACCGACAACACTTCGAATGCGGCGGGCCCGACGCTGCTCGCACTGAGCGCCGCCACGGGCGGCGTGCACCGCATCGACCCGACCACGGGCCGGGTGAGCACTCTTGTCAGCGGCCTCGAGGACGTGCCCGACGGCATCGCCGTGGACCCCGTCGCCGGCGAGATCGTGGTGACGCTCATGGGGCGGCCGGAACCGGCCCCGCGCGAGGGCGCCGAGCCACTGTTCACAGCGCACGACGGGTCGATCATCACGATCCCGCTCGAGGGCGGCGAGGTGAAGACGCTCGTGCCCCGTGGGTCGTTCACGACCGGAAAGCAGTTGGTCCGTGAGGCGACCACCGGTCGGCTCTTCTGGAGCGATCGCGAAGGGCGGGGCGTCTACCGCTGCGAGGCGGACGGCAGCGGCGTGACCCCTCTGGTGCTGACCTCGGGGACCACGCCGAGCGCCGCCGAGGACGAGTGCGTGGGGGTGGCGGTCGACGCCGAGGCCGGCCATCTCTACTGGAGCCAGAAGGGCCCTTCCAAGGGAGGTCACGGACGGATCCTTCGAGCGGCGCTCGAGATCCCGGAGGGCACGACTGCCGACTCCCGCGAGGACATCGAGGTACTGTGGGACGGCCTTCCGGAGCCGATCGACCTCGAGCTCGATCCCGAGGCCGGCACCCTGATCTGGACCGACCGCGGTGCAGAGCCCGAGGGCAATTCGCTGAATCGGGCACCGATCCCCGCGCCGGGCACCCGCGGCCAGGCGCCCCAGATCCTCGCCCGCGGATTCCATGAGGCCATCGGTGTCGCCGTCGCCCGCGACCGGGACCTCGCCTTCGTCTCGGACCTCGGCGGTCATGTGTACGAGGTGGACCTCTCCACCGGTGCTATGCGACGGATCGCCGAGCTAGCCGGAGGTGTGACCGGACTGGTGCTGCACGGCGGGGTGTGAGTCAGAGGGCGACGCAGAATGCGGCCCACGTGCCGCGTATCCGCCTCGCGAACGGACTGCCCCATCATCAGCGTGGGCCCGGAGGGGATCGAACCCTCGACCCGCGGATTAAAAGTCCGCCGGAGCATCGACCGCAGAGCATGTACAAGCAGGTCAGAGAGCTCGTACTGCTATCCGAAGCACGACGGGTACCATCGCGTTGCTGTCAGCGTTGCTGTCAAAAGGTGTTCGAGACGAGTCGGCATCTGCTCCTTGGGGATGGTGTCTCCAGAAGCCCTAGTCACACGTGCGCTCAGCTTTCCTCAACCTTGGACTGGAATGTCGAGTGGCTCGCGGGACAGCAAGCTGCCGATGAGCTCCTCGACGCGGGTACGGATCTCATCGCGCACCGGGCGGACTTCCGCGACGCCCTTGCCGGCTGGGTCCTCGAGTTTCCAGTCCTCGTACCGCTTGCCGGCGTAATAGGGGCAGTCGTCGCCGCATCCCATGGTGATGACCACGTCGGAGGCCTGGACGAATTCGGGGGTGAGGATCTTCGGCTTCTGGTGGGAGATCTCGATGCAGTTCCTGGCGAGCTCCCTCAGCCACCCGGCTGCCATCTGGGATCGACCGGCGTTGGGAACTGAGACGAACAAGACGCTGGGGCGAGCGGTCATGGGAGCCTCCCGACCGGGGTGTGGTTCAGGCGATGTCGAGGAACGCGCGGAGCTCGGCGAGGGCTGACGGGACGACGGAGTAGTGGGCCCAGCGGCCCTTCTGCTCGCGCGTGAGCAGGCCGGCGTCGACGAGCTTCTTCATGTGGTGGCTGACGGTGGGCTGACTGATGCCGAGCGGCTCGGTGAGATCGCACGCACATACCGACTCACACCCCTGGGCGGCGACATGGGAGAGGAGCCGGAGGCGTGTGGGGTCGGACAGCGCCTTGAACAGGGAGGCGATCCGTTCGGCGTCTGCGGTGTCGACCGGACCTGCGGACAGTGCGCAACACTCGTCGGAGTCAGTTCTCGCAGCGCGTCCGGTGGCTGTGGCGTCGGTCGTCGTGGTCATGCCCTCACCTTACATTGACAGTCATCGATGTGGAGCATAGCGTACTCATCGATATCCGTCGATGGAAGGTGTCGAAGCCCGATGAGCACGACCACCAAGGATGTGGAGCAGCCGCGCGTGATGAAGGAGATGTCCTTCCTCGATCGCTGGCTCCCGGTATGGATCCTGGCCGCCATGGCCGTGGGACTCCTGCTGGGGCGGTTCATCCCCGGCCTGAACACCGCGCTGGAGGCGGTGAAGATCGGGTCTGTGTCCCTCCCCATCGCAATCGGGCTGTTGGTGATGATGTACCCGGTCCTGGCGAAGGTCCGCTACGACGAGACCCGGCGCATCGGCGCGGACCGACGCCTGCTGGTGACCTCGCTGGTGCTGAACTGGCTCGTCGGACCGGCACTCATGTTCGGCCTCGCGTGGATCTTCCTTGCCGACCTGCCGGAGTACCGGACCGGCCTGATCATCGTCGGCCTCGCGCGCTGCATCGCGATGGTGCTCATCTGGAACGACCTCGCCTGCGGTGACCGCGAAGCTGCCGCCGTGCTGGTCGCGATCAACTCCGTCTTCCAGGTGATCGCCTTCGGTGCCCTGGGCTGGTTCTACCTCCAGGCGCTGCCGTCGTGGCTGGGGCTGCCGACCACGTCGGCCGAGTTCTCGATCGGCGCGATCGTCCTCAGCGTGCTGATCTTCCTCGGGATCCCCCTGGTCGCCGGCTTCCTGACCCGCGTCCTCGGGGAGCGAGCGAAGGGCCGGACCTGGTACGAGGAGCGGTTCCTCCCGAAGATCGGCCCGTGGGCGCTGTACGGGCTGCTGTTCACCATCGTGCTGCTGTTCGCTCTCCAGGGCGACGCGATCCTCTCCGCCCCGGGAGACGTGGCCCGCATCGCTCTGCCGCTGCTGGTCTACTTCGTGGTCATGTTCCTGGGGTCCTTCCTGCTCGGACGGGCGATCGGCCTCGACTACGCGAAGTCCACCACCGTCGCGTTCACCGCCTCGGGCAACAACTTCGAGCTCGCCATCGCCGTCGCCATCGGCACCTTCGGCGTCACCTCCGGCCAGGCACTCGCCGGTGTCGTCGGCCCCCTGATCGAGGTCCCGGTCCTCGTCGCCCTCGTCTACGTCGCTCTCGCGATGGGCCGCCGGCTCTTCCCCGGCGACGCGACCGTTCCCACCCGATGAACCAGCAGAGAGATCGAGTCACCATGACCGCGAAACGCCCCGCAGTCCTGTTCGTGTGCGTGAAGAACGGCGGCAAGTCACAGATGGCGGCCGCCCTCATGCGCCATCACGCCAGAGATGCCGTCGAGGTGCACTCCGCCGGCACCCGCCCCGGCACCGCCATCAATGCCCAGTCCGCGGAGGCAATCGCCGAGGTCGGCGCGGACATGTCCTCCGCCGTCCCGCAGCCGGTCACCTCCGAGCTGCTGCGCAGCGTCGACCACGTGATCGTCATCGGCGGCGAAGCCGTCCTCGAACCCGTCGAGGGAATGACCGCGCCGGTCACCACCTGGCACACCGATGAGCCCTCCCTGAGGGGCATCGAAGGGATGGAGCGCATGCGCCTGGTGCGGGACGACATCGACGCTCGCGTCCGTGCACTCCTGAACGACCTCACCGCTACCGCGAACTGACCGCGCCCGCAGCAAGGAGACCCCTCATGCTGACCACCGCAACGAGCGCGCATCCCGTCGTCGTCATCGGCGCTGGCCCCATCGGCATGTCGGCCGCCGCCCACCTCTCCGAGCGCGGCCTGCCGTTCCCGCGAGACTCTCATCGCGGATATCGCTCTCGTCCCGCGAACGCGGCCGGCAGGCGTGCTGCCCCGTCAAGCGAGCCGAAACCCCTACCACGTTGCTGTCAAACCACTCCCCAGGACACGATGGTGTCGCCGAAAATGAGCTCTGACCAGTGGGCCCGGAGGGGATCGAACCCTCGACCCGCGGATTAAAAGTCCGTCAGAGCACGGGTGCCCGAACTGGCCCGTCCAGGTCATAGCAGTCGTTCTCGCCGCGCGGGGACAGACGGACGCAGCCGCGTTGCTGTCAACGTTGCTGTCAGCCAAGTCAGGAGCCTGCTAGCTAGTCCTCTGGACGCACACAAGGCGGCGAGGCTCCTACAAGTCGACGCCCGCAGTGATGCGAAGATATGGCCGCATATGCGGGTCCTCAAACTGGTACAAATAGTGCTTGCGCGCACCAGTGCGCTTCAGGATCCTCCCGTGCTTCTCCGTGATAAGTTGCCCCAATGCGACATGCAGGAAGGCATAATCAGAACGATAATCAATGTTCTCCGCCCAAAGCCCCTGGACGTCAGTACTTGACCAATCGCGACGATCAGAGCGGGCTAGAAGATCCATTATCTGACTACGCGGCTTGACTTCTCCGCCCGATTCGCGAGCCTTCCTAGTACGCTCCGAATAGCTGCCAGTTACACCCTTTGCCGACCGAAGTAGAGCGATGCTGAGATCTTTTGGCGAGACCGACCTATCACTTGAGCGCAGTACCGCACGCGCGACGTTCAACCCGAGTAGATGCGCAAAATACGGAAAGCCATCACTATAGAACGCGAACTTTGCAAACAAGTCCTCACTAACGGTTATCCCCAACTTCCCGAAACCGCGCTCGAATATTTCCAGGATTTCGTCGTCAGGCATCCTCGGGACGCCGATTTCAGTGGTTCGACGCGAGTATGAGCGTGATTCCCCCAGAAGAGATTGAGCATCTTCGGCGATCCCGACCACGACGATCTTCAATCCCGAACCCTCCGCACGCGCGGCGCGATCAGAGAACTGTTCCATCGTCTGAACCACTAGCTCTCTAGTGCTGACAGACTTAACGTTCTGAAAATTGTCGAGAACAATCAAGTTCTTACCTGCCTTTGGCAGAAGATCCCAAAGTACGTCCATCGCACTCTTTTCAACTACTTCGTACTGAGTTTCCTTGCCTCCGGTCGCTCGGAACGAAGCCGTCAGTTTAGCCATCCATGGCACACTACCCTCACCGGAAACTGCGCCTTCAGCCGAACGTGACTTCTTGAACGAAATTTCTCGAACAGACACCACCTGTCGAACTGCAGAATCAACAATGTCTGAGAAGCTCATTGCTGAGGTGCACTCAACCAGGGCAATGCCGAGCCCTTCGTCTTCGGCCGCATACTGCAGAAGCGACGACTTACCCACTCCGGTATCGCCATAAAGTAGGATCTGGCCGCCCTTCTCGCGCAAAGCATCTTGCAAAGTATCTTGAAGGCCCGGCATCCCATCCAAGTCAGACTCGTTGCGGCGCGCGAACATCTCGCGAGTCACAATTGTCTTGGGCGTGAACACTGATTCAGGCTTTAGGCTGCTCATGGCTAGATCCTACTTCGTGGCTCGCGCCGGCCCGCGGGAGGTCGCCCGCAGCGAAGCGAGGACAACCTTCGCGGGCCGGCGCGAGCGGACGGCGTAGCCGTCCGCCTTGAAGGAGTAGGG
Source organism: Brachybacterium sp. ACRRE (assembly GCF_022346485.1). Taxonomy (NCBI): domain Bacteria; kingdom Bacillati; phylum Actinomycetota; class Actinomycetes; order Micrococcales; family Dermabacteraceae; genus Brachybacterium; species Brachybacterium sp. ACRRE. Next base: position 7,565 of record NZ_JAKRMO010000005.1, read on the forward strand.
AAAGTTCTCACGGCCTCGGCGTCGACACGCTGCGGAGTACGCTTCTCGTACCAGGCTGATCGGCAGTGAGGACGAGATGGGTGCATCGGAAGTGGGACCGCTCGGTACGCCCCGTGGCAGTGGCGCCCCTTCCAGCACCGTCGACGACGCCCGCGACGTTGAGTTGCGCGAGATCGTCCGGCGGCTCAACGGCTCACTCGGCGCAACGCTCGTCGCAGCGCTGGCCGGAGCTTCGGATGCCATGACTGCTCGAGAGTGGGCTAGACATGATGGTCCGGAGCCTGGGCTTGATGCTTCGAAACGCCTTCGCTTCGCGCACGATGCCTGGAGGATGGTCGCGGAGGCCGAGGGGGAAGCGGTCGCGCGCGCCTGGTTCACCGGAGCGAACCCCTGGCTAGACGACGACACCGCTATCAATGCCATTCGCGTCGGGCGGCTCGAAGCCGTTGCCAGTGCCGCATGTGCTCTGACACAGGATTCACACAACGGCTGATCCCGAGCTAGCGACGTAGGTCGAAGAACAAACCGACAGGTCGATCAACGATCGGCAGAAACGCGGTCGTACGCGGCAAGCTCCCGCCGGGCGTACTCGACGTATTCAGCTCCAAGGTCGGCGGCTGCGTTCATGACGACTTCCCCGCCAATCCTCCCTAGCGGCATGCGCTCGAACTCAAAGTCTCCATCCGAGCCAGTTGGGCCGTAGTGGGGAGGCACGCGTCCCTCGCGGAGTAGTACTTCACGCGCCCGCTCCGGGCTTAGAACCTTCGAGAGCAGATCCAGACTCCCGGCCAAGCAGGCAGCACGAAGTTCGAGTCGCATGGAAACTTCGTGGTCGACCTTCTCGGAGATTCCCTTGAGGTCCATATCGGCGACGACTGGGAAGACGCACTGGATAACATCGATGGAAGGGCTCTCTTGTATGAGCTCATTCACACCCAACACATGGGCAGATGTATACCGTCGACGCAAGTTGCTTGGCGTGATCTCCTGCGCGAATGCCAGCCTTTGCAAACTGGGGCGCGGGTTAGCGATGGCGTGCGCATATGCATTTACGACGGTCCGAGATGCCTTCAGGAGCTCTTCGGCGTAGGTGGAGAGAGCGACTACCTCAACTGCGAACGGCTCGTCACCTTCTACGCTGGCCAACTTTTCTCGGCGATGCCTCAGCGCCCCCTCGGAGCGCTGCTGAAGGTTGACAACCAGCTGCTTGACCGCGGCTGGGATCGCGAACTCGTCGCCTTCTGGGCTGGCCTGCCCCTGCATCGCCTCGCTCATGCCATGAGGCTAGCACTCGTGTTCACATCCGTCACTTGACATCAGTCACGTGACGTGTGTTCACTGGTCGTGCAGTTGATCCCAACCCAAGGAGGCCAACCATGGCTGTGCAGACTCGTTTCCCCGTCCAGATGGAGGACGTGTTCCCCCAGGGCGCGTACATGATCGGCGAGGTCACCGCCGCCGAGGACTTCGACAAGAAGAGGGCCGGTGAGGTCGACCCCCAGGTGCGTGACAAGGTCTCTGGCCAGCGCGTCTGGCAGGTCCGGGTTCTGGATCCGGACCCCGAGAGCCGGAAGGGGCAGGCCGAGGTGACAGTGAAGGTCTCCTCCGATCACCAGCCGGTGCCGCCCAAGGGGCCGGCCACTGGTCCCTTCCGCGCTGTCGCCTTCGAAGGGCTCACCCTCACGCCGTACGTCGACCAGAACGGGAACTTCCCGAAGATCGCGTACTCGCTGAGGGCCACGGGCTTCGCCGAGGCGAAGGCTTCTGCTCGCACCTCGAGCACCGAGGCGGCGTGATCATGGAGCGGAAGGCGATGGGTCTGCTCAACGTCGCAGCTATCGGGATCCTGCTCTGGCAGGTCATCCCGCTCGGCTGGCAGCTGGCGTTCGGAGGTGCGTGAGCCATGCACACCGCCTCCCTCGCCTTCCGCTTCGGCCTCGCCGAGCTGCGGTGGATTCTCACGGGCCTCTGGGGTCACGTGCGCTGGTTCCACCGGTTCTGGTTCGTCGTCGCGATGTTCACCTGGCTCTCGGCCGACCTGCTCGGGAGCTGGAAGCCCTTCGCCGTCGTTGGAGCCATCGCGCTGTACTTCGCACTCTGGGCCCGGTTCCAGCCCCACACGTACTACCGGGCTATCTCGCACCCTTTGACGCGCCGGTCCGTGTGGCTCGACCTGCTCGAGTCATGGCCGCTGCTCATGGAGGAGTGCGGGCTGACATCGTCCAGCATTGATCGTGAGGGGCAGAAGCGCCTTGTCTGCCCCACCATCGTGAGTAAGCGGTGGACTCGCAACGAGCTCGCCGTCGTGCCCGGACTGCTCACTGGCCAGACCGTTGAGGACTTCCAGAAGGTCGCGGACCGCCTCCGCACGACGGCAGGCGCCACGGACATTCGCGTGACGGGAGACCTCTCCCCCACTCTGATCTTCACGTTCGGCGATGCTCTCTCCGAGATCGTCTACCGCGGGCTCCCGGAAGCAGAAGATCCCTGGAATGGCCGCTCGGTGTGGATGGGCATCGACACCAGGGACGACGACTGGTGGCTCCGCATCGCGGGCACACACACCCTCGTGGCTGGTTCCTCGGGCTCCGGGAAGGCATCGCTTGTCTGGGGCGTCACCATCGGCCTCGCTCCCGCCATCGCTCGCGGCGAAGCCCAGGTCCACGGAATCGACCTCAAGGGCGGCGTCGAGCTGGGAATGGGCAAGGATCTGTTCACCCGCTACGCCGTGACGCCTGCTGAAGCCGTGGTGGTGCTCGAGGACGCCGTCGAGGCGATGAGTGCTCGCCTCGGACGGATGGCCGGTCATACCCGCCAGCACACCGCGAGTGCCGATGAACCGCTGGTCGTCGTGCTGATCGACGAGGTGGCCGCGCTGACGTCGTACATCGAGGACCGCGACCTCAAGAGCCGCGCTCGCACCGCGATGTCGCTGCTCTGCTCCCAGGGGCGCGCCGTCGGCTACACCGTGGTCGCCTGCCTCCAGGATCCCCGGAAGGAGACGATCCCCAACCGCGGACTGTTCACCCAGATGGTCGGGCTTCGTCTGCGGGATCGCGAGGAGACCTCGATGGTCCTTGGTGACGGTGCCGTCGCGTCCGGAGCCCTCTGTCACAAGATCCCGCTCGCCTCTCCGGGCATCGGCTATGTGGTCCCGGAAGACGGCTCGGAGCCGATCCGCGTGCGCGCTGCGTTCGTCGATGACGACCTGATTCGCGCAGCGGCTGAACGGTTCCCGGCCCCGTCGACGATCCCCGTCGTCATCCCGGAGCCCGCGGAGAAGCCTCGTAGCTCGCGCGCTCGCGCTCGGAGCAAGTCGGATTCGGAAGGAGCCGCATCGTGATCGACGCCGATCTCTACGCCCTCGACGTCGAGGACCCCACCGCACTGACACGGATGCTCTCCGACGGCTTCGAGGACTGGTCCAAGCAGGTCGCCTCGACGGGATTCTGCTCCCACCCGGTGCGCCTCTTCGGTCAGGCGCGCACCTTCGATCGCCGGTCCGGGCAGCACCTGAGCACATTCGACAGCCGCGACCTCCCTGACAGCGTTCTCTACGTCCGCTGCGGCAATCGCCGTGCCTCACGCTGCCCCTCGTGCTCCCATGAGTACCAGGGCGACATGTGGCACCTCCTCTCCGCAGGTGTCTCCGGTGGGGACAAGGGAGTCCCGGAGAGCGTCTCCGCTCATCCGCTGGTCTTCCTCACGCTGACCGCACCGTCGTTCGGCGCTGTGCACTCGTCGACTCGTCCCGGTGCCCAGCCTGGGCCGTGCACCGTCAACGCTGCACCGGGACTGTGCGAGCACGGTCGCCCTCGTCGCTGCACGGAACTCCACGCCTCCGATGATGCTCTGGTCGGTCAGCCGCTGTGCCGGGACTGCTACGACTACGAAGGGCAGACGGTCTGGCAGTGGCACTGCCCTGAACTGTGGCGGCGGTTCACGATCCGCCTGCGTCGTCTCGTGGCGACTCACCTGGGCATGAGTGAGAAGACCTCGAGGGATCTCCTTCGCGTGCAGTTCGCCAAGGTCGGCGAGTACCAGAAGCGCGGCGCGATCCACTTGCACGCACTTGTCCGGCTCGATGGGGCTCCGACGGACGAGGAGCCCTTCCCCTCCCCCGCAATCGACGTCCCCGCCTCCTGGCTTGCTGAGCGCTGTCTCGACGCCGCGCAGGACGTTGAGGTCGATGCCGCGCCGGTCGACGGCAATGACTCCGCTCGCACTCTCCGCTTCGGACGTCAGGTCGACGCTCGCCCCGTCCAGCGACGCACAGACGATGGCGGCGACGTCTCGCCCGAGATGGTGGCGGCCTACCTTGCCAAGTACGCCACCAAGGCGGCCGGTGATGTCGCAGCGGACGGCGCACCGAATCGCCACCTCAGACGCCTGCGGGAGACCTGCCTCGAGTTGTGTGGGCGGGCGCTCCTCGCCGACGGATTCGCGAGCCCCTACGTGCTGCTCGGGAAGTGGGCTGATGCCCTGGGCTTCCGCGGTCACTTCGCGAGCAAGTCCCGTCGCTTCTCGACCACCCTTGGCACGCTGCGCGATGCACGACGCAAGTACCACCGTGATCGCGAGCAGCTCGAGACGTCCGCGGGTTCCTCGGAGACCTCTGACTCGTTCGACGCCACCGAACACACCGTCGCGATCAACGAGTTCCGGTTCGCCGGACAGGGCTGGCTCACCCCCGGGGATGCCGAACTCGCCCGCTCTGCCGCCGACGCCGCACGCGAGTGGAAGGACTCTCACCGCGCTGCCCTTCGACTCCACGAGAAAGGAAAGAACCATGGAGAAGCTCTGCTTCACCGCTGACGAGGTCGCTGATCGACTCAGCGTCTCGAAGACCCGGGTGTACGACCTGATGCGCTCCGGCGAGCTGCCCAGCGTCAAGCTCGGTCGCTCCCGTCTGGTCAAGGCCGCCGACCTTCTCGCATACGTCGAGAGCCTCGAGCCGGCTCCTGTGGTCGCATGAGCCGCGCGAACGGTGAGGGCAGCATCTACCGGCGCAAGGACGGTCGGTGGGCTGGTGCGGCGTACGTCCTGACTCCGGACGGCACTCGTCGACGGAAGACGGCGTATGGGAAGACCCGCAAGGAGGTCAGTGCGAAGCTCGCCACGATGCAGGAGTCATCCCGCTCGGGTATCGCGGCGACTCCTGGGCGGCTCACGGTGAAGGCTTTCCTGGAAGCCTGGATGCGCGATGTCCAGGAACCGCGCCTGAGCCCGGCGACCTATCAGACGTACGAGGGCTACATTCGGAACCACATCCTGCCCGCGCTCGGCTCCAAGCCCCTGGGCCAGCTGACCGCGTCAGATCTGCGGGAGTTCCTCGGCGCGAAGACCCGGGAGGGCAAGAGCGCGGCCACGGTCAAGCAGATTCACGCGATCATCCGCTCGGCTCTCCAGCACGCGATGCGCGAGGACCTTGTCCCGAGGAACGTGGCGAAGTTGGTCGTGGTCTCCAACCCTGCACGGCGGGAGGTCGAACCGCTGACGCCGGAGGAGGCGAAGCAGCTCCTGAGAGCCGCAAAGGGGCACGACTGGGAGGCCTTGTGGACCCTCTACATCGGGCTGGGGCTACGACGGGGTGAGGCGCTCGGCCTCCGGTGGAGCGATGTCGACCTCGAGAACGGTCGCCTGCGGGTCGTGCAGTCCCTTCAGCGCTCTCGGGGCGAGCTGCGGCTGAAGAGTCCCAAGACGGACACCTCGCGTCGTCGGATCGTGGTTCCGTCCTTCTGCATCGATGCGCTGAGGCGTCACCACTCCTCCGAGCGAGTGAAGCTTGCTTCGCTCGGGCTGCCCATGGACTCGACGACGCTCGTGTTCACGTCCCAGGCCGGTACGCCGATTGAGCCGCGCAACGTGAACCGTGCCTTCGAGGCGCTCCTGAAGAAGGCGGAGCTGCGCAGGGTCAAGCTGCACGACCTCCGCCATACCTGCGCGTCCCTGCTCCTCGCGGAGGGTGTCGCTCCGCGCGTCGTCATGGAGCTTCTGGGGCACTCCGCCATCGCGGTCACGATGAACACCTATTCGCACGTCATCCCCGCGCTGCAGGACGAGTCCGCGCAGCGGATGGACGCACTCTTCAGGTAGCGTGACGGCGACCCCTACATCATGCGAACCGGACTGTCAACATCAAGGCGGAAACATTGAAGGCTCAACCGAACACAAGTCCAACCAAGATCCTCGGAAGCCCACTGCCCGGTGATGAGCCATGGACCGAGCTCCCGTTCCCGACGTACTGGGTCGATCACTTTCCGTCGACTTCCTCGGCCCAGCCACAGTTTCTGGCGGTCGTGTTCGACAAAGAGATGCGTGCGCTATGGATGGACGACGACGAGGAGCTTGACGTCGCTCTCTCGAAAGCACTTGCCGCAGCGAAGTCGGAGGGCGGCGACAGCGCGGTGGTGTACCGCTACGTGAATGCTCGCGGATCTGCGGGCGCCAATACAGCGTCGAAGTACTCGTACCTGATCGACGGCTACTACGAACTGGCGACGCCAGGTATCGCCACCTGGATCAGCGCCGCCGAAGTTGCCGGCGCGACCCCACTCGCAGATTAGGAGGGGCAGCGCGGGGTGGACTTGCCTATGCCGGGTGGTGCGCAGATTGAGAGCAGCGCACTTCGACGAAGGGGAGGCGCCATTATCGCATCGATCTTTCCGGAGTCGCACTACTTCGCAATCTGCCAGCCCACTGCGGGGTACGCCACAAACGGTCGGATGTGCGCCAATGAGCGCGGAGCCTTGGTGGCTTCCTGCGCCCTAGGGCATGCGATGGGAGCGGAGCCGCTGCACGAGCGCGGCCACTTGTGCTGGGTCGGCCGTGTCCTTGGCATCGACCACTAGTACTTCCTCATCGGTCGGAGGTTCGAAGCTCGCCCGGTGATCGTGGAGGACGGCATCGGTCACGTCCGGGCGGCCCCGAGACTGCCTGTTGGCGCGAACGCGTGCCTGCTGGAGTTCAGGGCTGATCTGGACCCACACGACCACGAACGGTGCGCCGGAGCGGTTGGCGATCTTCCGCCACTCATCCCTGATGAACCGCGGCGATCCGGTGTCGTCAACGACCACATGGTGTCCCGCGTCCAGAAGCTCACGTCCACGCTCGTGCGCGATTCGGTTGGTCTCGGCCCATTCCTCCAGCGGGATGCCCTGGCCGCCGCGCAGGCCGCGTTCCTCGTTGATGAGGTCGAGACTAACCAGGCTGGCAGGCAGAGCCTCAGCCAGTTGCGCCGCAAGGGTGCTCTTGCCCGCGAAGGAGAGTCCGCACATCAGCGCCATCGTCATCCTCGCAACCTACCGCCGCCCTCGCACGTTGTCGCCTGAATAGTGCGGCTGCGCAGACGCTTAGTCCGGGGTGGTCCGAGATGTTCTCACGGGGTCATCGCTGCGCGGACCGCGCTGAGCCACGCATCGTCGAGAGAGTGGCTCGAAACAGTCGAGGGCCACGTGTCGAGGCCATCGCCCTTCCAGCGCGGAACGACGTGCAGGTGGAGGTGGGGCACGGACTGGTCCGAGTCGGGCCCGCTGGCGTTGAGGATGTTCACGCCCCGCGCGCCAATGGACTCTTCCATGGCGCGGGCCACTTCCTGAGCAAGCAGCACGACCGCCTGTAGCGACTCCGCAGAGGCATCGTGGATGCCTAGGGCATGATCGTTCGGCACGACGACCGTGTGAGCAGGAGACAGCCGACCCTCAGCCAGAGGAAGAAACGCCGAAGCCCTTTCTCGCCTCGCCACCCAGGTCGCCTCGCCTTGATCCGCAAGGAGGCCGCAGAACACACACGATGTTGAAGTCATGTCCCAACCCTCTCAGGCTCCTCACCAGGACGGGGGGCGCGCGGGGAAGCCCTGCGCCATAAAAGGTAGGAAGCGACGCGGAACGTTCCGAGGAGCGAGGTGCCCGCAGCCTCAGTCTCCGGCAGTTCCCCCGAGTTCGTCCTCCAGCAAGACGCGCGAAAAGGTTCGCAACGGTCGCTTCAGGAGAGAGTGCTCGTACTCATCGCCCACGGCTATCCACCCTTCACTCTGGTAGAGCCCGAGTGCTGGTTGATTGTCGAGGAGGGCATGGAGCACCGCCTGCTTGTAGCCAGCCTCGGAGAGATGCCTAGCGATAGCTTGCAGCAGCGCGCGCCCCAGTCCGTGAGCCTGTCGGCTCGGATTAACCGCGAGCAGGCCGACCACCGCAGCGCCGGGGGGATCGGTCGGCATGCCACTCCCAGGGGCGGTTGCAAGGACGAATCCATCGACCTGTTCTCCGCTCGACGCAACGATCCATCCTATGTTTCTATCGAACTTCGGCCGGGCTCGATCCGCGATACCACTGATGGAACGACCGTCGCGCACAGCGCACGCATCGACCCACAAGGCGACGCACTGCTCGATGTCAGGTGGTGCTCCGGCTCGAAGAGTGAGTGCTGGATCAGCGTGGTGTTCCATAGGGTCAGTCTCTCCGATGCGACTGCCTGTAAACCGGAAGATGCAACCACTCGGCCGGATAGCGCTGAGGTTCCCCACGCGCGAGTGATGGGCGATGCGCGCGACAGTCCGGCACGCGTCATAAACGGGCCGTTGCGGCCCGGTTGCTGTCACGCCCGTCCAACACAGCACGCACAGCCGCGTTGCTGTCAGCGTTGCTGTCACCGCCCCCGCCGGGGCGGTTTACGGAGCCACGAACATAGTCCTGACCTGGGTGGGCCCGGAGGGGATCGAACCCTCGACCCGCGGATTAAAAGTCCGATGCTCTGCCAACTGAGCTACAGGCCCGTGCCCGCCTGGCGGGCCCGCCCATCCTATCCGCGCGCGCCCGCAGGACGCACGTCGGCCCTCCGTGCCACCTGGTCGAACAGGCAGAGCGAAGGGCCGACGGGCGACTCGTGCGGAGGGATCAGAAGGCGGGGTTCTGCGCCTTCTTGGCCTTGCTGCGGCCGACGAAGAACAGGATCACGCTGACCACGAGGAGGAGGAAGCCGAAGCCTCCAACCCCGATGCTGCCGACGATGCCGACGACGCCGCCCACGAAGCCCCCGCCCAGCGGCGGGGCGACCATCACCTGGCCGGAGCCGTCGCAGTCGATCTTGTACTGCTGGGTCTTCGTGGCGGTGAAGGATCCGAAGGACTTCCAGCTCTCGCCCTTGGCGCTCACGGTGCTGTTCGTGTCGACGGTGCCGGTCTTGGGAGGAGTGCCGTCCTCACCGATGACGCTGCACGAGGGCGCGGTGCCATCGGCCGGGGCGTAGGCCTGCATGTCCTTGCCGGCCTCGAGCTGAAGAGTCGTCGACCCCGAGAAGACAGTGCTCCCGTCGGCCACGTCGGACATGCCGCCGGCGACCTTCACGATCGAGACGACCAGGGCGATCACTCCGATGAGTAGGAACACCAGGCCGACGATCAGCATGATCAGCCCGGCCCGCTTCATCCCCTTCCCGGGGACCTTGCCGTTCGGGGCGGGGTAAGAAGCGGGAGCCCCGGGAGCGCCCTGCGGGCTGCCGGGGTACTGAGGCTGGGCGGGCATGCTCACGGGATTCTCCTTCATCGGAACGGTGCAGTTCACACGCTAGTCGAGCGCGAGGTCTCAGGCGAGGGCGAACGGCCCCCGGTCGTCCGCGCGTCGCGTCAGTCGGACGCGCTGGTCGGGCCCTGCGCGGCCGTGGCGCGGCTGCGGCCGACGAGGACGAGGACCAGGCCGACGATCAGCAGCAGGACGCCCAGCGGCGTGCCGATCGCGAGCACGGCGATGCCGCCGAGAGCGGTGAGCGCGCCGGAACGGGAGTCGCTCCCGGGCTCGGTGCCCACCTCGACCTCGTTCTCGGCCGGGGTGCAGGCGACCTCGTAGGAACCGTCCGTCGGGACGGTGAACGCCGAGGCGCTCTTCCAGCTGTCGTCATAGGAGTCGTCGAAGGTCGCGCCGTCAGGTGTGCCCGGCTCCGACGTCGAGCCGTCGGCCGCGGTCGCCGTGCAGGTGGAGTCCTCGGCGTCCGCGTGCACATACACCTGGTAGGTGGTGCCGGCCTCGAGGTCGAGGGTGGTCGCGCCGACGAAGATCGTCGAGTCGGTGTCCGCGGCGTCGTAGGACTTCGCGCCGAAGGCGGTGAGGGCGATGCCCGCGGCGAGCGCGAGCACCGTGATGATCGCGCCGACGATGAGCAGGATCTTCCCTGCCTTCCGCATCCCCCTCCCGGGTGCGGCGGGGACGGCGGACGGCGATGCGGTGCTGCTCACGGATTCCTCCTGGTGCTCGAGCGTGACCCGGCAACGTTAGCGCCGGGCCGCCCCGACCCCAGGATCTGTTCAGGAGGTGATCAGCGGAGGGACCTCAGGACTGCCCGTCGCCCATCCACGGCAGGTCGTCGTCGTGCCCGACCACGCACAGCGGGACCACCACGATGGGTCGCACCTGCTTGTGGGAGAGCTGGGTGGCGACGGATCCGTTGATGAACTCGCGCATGGAGTCCCGCAGGCCCGGCTTCCGGGTGCCCAGGACGAACATGAGGGCGTCGACGTCCTCGGCGACCTCGTGCAGCTCGACCGTCGGGGTGCCGCGGCGCGGCACGGCCGTCCAGCTCACGCCGGTCGAGCCCACGCCCTCCTCGATGACCTTCGTGAGGTCGTCGGGGAAGAAGGGCTCGTCGATCTCCGCGGCGAGGCCCGCCGCGTACAGGGAGCCCTGCGGGGTCTCGCCGAGGGCGAGCATCGTCGATTCGACGTACACGCAGGTGAGGGTCGCGTGGAAGGCTTTCGCGTACTGCGCGGCGGTCTGGATCACCGTCCGCGATCTCTCGTCGACCACCCCGACCACGATCTGTCGGGCTTCGCCGCTGCGGGGCGCGTCTCCGGACTGCTCGGGGGCTGCGTTCACGACGGACCACTTCCTTCCGGCGCCTGCGGGGCGACCCCGCAGGATCTGACGGTCGACACCGGCATCCTCGCCGGTGACCCCATTGTGCCCCTCACCGGGCGCGGATGGGGGAGGTCGAAGGTCCCGACCTGCAGGAGGAGCCGCGATTCGTCCCGGAACGTCCGGCACCGGCGCCGCCCGCGAGACCGGATCGACGGGATCCGTAGACTGCCGGGATGGAACGCGAGGAGACGCCGACGGAGGGCTCTCCCCCGCCCGACGGGCCGTCGCCCGCCGGAGCCGCGCCGTCCGCGATCCGCACCCTCGCTGAGGCGGTCGAGGGCGAGCTGATCGAGAAGAAATCCCGCTTCCTCGCCCTGCTGCACCCGGTCTCCTCGATCGACGAGGCCGACGCCCTGCTGCGCGCCGCCCGCTCCGCGCACCCCGGCGCCCGCCACCACTGCTCCGCGCTCGTGCTCTCCGAACAGGCCACGGGCGCTGGTCCCGTGCAGCGCTCGAACGACGACGGCGAGCCCTCGGGCACGGCCGGCATGCCGATCCTGCAGGCGCTCCTGCACGCGGACCTCACCGATACCCTCGCGATCGTGGTGCGCTGGTTCGGCGGCGTGAAGCTCGGGGCCGGCGGCCTGGTGCGCGCCTACACTGCGGCCGTCGAGACGGCCCTCGCCGACGCCCCGCTCCTCCAGCGCGTCCCGCGCAGCGAGGTCGCGCTCGAGGTGCCGTTCACCGACGTCGGCCTCGCGGAGAACGCCGTGCGCCACTGGGCCGACGTCCACGGCGAGGGCGTGGCCGACGTGCAGGCGACCGAGTACGGCGAGGACGGCGCCCACCTGCGCCTGCTCATCGATCCCGCGCTCGCGGACGATCTCGACCAGGACGTCGCCTCCTGGTCCCAGGGCCGCTTCAGCCCGCACGAGACCGGCCGCCGCACCGTCGACGTCCCCGTCCCTCCGTCGACGCCGCGGTGAACTCGGTGAACGGGAAGCGACGTCGAACCGGACATTCCGAGCACGCCGCCGCACCAGGTCACCCCCTCCTTCTGTGACTTCCCGTACAGGCACGCACGAACCCCCAGGAACCGGGTGAACGGAAGGTGAACGGGGCCGGGGAGAACTGGCACGCCGCTTTCTCCCGGGCGCACACTGGCCGCATGACAGGTGACATCGTCATCCTCGCCCTGCTCATCATCACGGCAGTGGCCTTCGACTTCACGAACGGCTTCCACGACACCGGCAATGCGATGGCCACGTCCATCGCCACGGGGGCGCTCAAGCCCAAGACCGCCGTGACGCTCTCGGCGATCCTCAACGTGGTCGGCGGATTCCTCTCCGTCGAGGTCGCGGTCACCGTGACCACCTCGGTGCTGAAGATCCAGGATTCCGACACCGGAGCGCTGATCACAGGCCTCGACGCGGAGACGGCGATGTTCATCATCTTCGCCGGACTCGTCGGCGGTATCCTGTGGAACCTCGCGACCTGGCTGTTCGGCATCCCCTCCAGCTCCTCCCACGCCCTGTTCGGCGGCCTCATCGGCGCCGGCCTCGCGGCCCTGGGCACCGTGGGCATCAACTGGGAGGGCCTGATGATCAAGGTCATCATCCCGGCCCTCCTCTCCCCCTTCATCGCCGGCGCCATCGCCGCGAGCGCCGCCTGGCTCGTCTTCCGCGTCACCGCGAACGTGCGCGAGGAGCGCCGCGAGAAGGGCTTCCGCTACGGCCAGATCGCCACCGCCTCGCTGGTCTCCCTCGCCCACGGCACGGGCGACGCGCAGAAGACCATGGGCGTCATCGCCCTGGGCCTCATCGCCCACGGCACCCTGTCCGACCAGGAGATCGTCGACAACGGCCTGCCGCCGTGGATCATCATCGTCTGCGCCGGCGCGATCGCCCTCGGCACCTACATGGGCGGCTGGCGCGTCATCCGCACCCTCGGCAAGGGTCTCGTCGAGCTCGACTCCCCGCAGGGCATGGCCGCGGAGGCCTCCTCCGCCGCCATCATCCTCACCTCCAGCCACCTGGGCATGGCCCTGTCGACCACGCACGTGGCGACCGGCTCGATCGTCGGATCCGGCGTCGGCCGTCCCGGTGCGCAGGTCCGCTGGGGCGTCGCCGGGCGCATGGCCGTCGGCTGGCTGCTGACCCTCCCGGCCGCCGCGGTGGTCGGTGCGATCACCTACTTCATCGGACACCTCGTGGGCGGGGTCGGCGGAGCCTTCCTGGTCTTCGCGATCCTGCTCGCCGTCGGCGGATACATCTACTACCGCTCGCAGCTGCAGAAGGTCGACGCCGCCAACGTCAACGACGATTGGGAGGAGGGCGCCGAGGCGGTGTCCCTCCCGGGCGAGAGCAGCCCGGCGCTCGAGACCGCGGGCGCACCCCGCGCCTCCTCCGCCTCGGGCGAGGCGACCACGAAGGCTCCGGCGGCGACGCCCTCCGGCGGCGCCGAGAGCGACAAGGAACCCGCCCCCACCTCGCGCAGGAAGGACTCCTGAGATGTCCGAAGAGTTCATCGAGATCATCACCGGCACGCTCAAGGTCCTCGGCGTCGGGCTCCTGCTCGGTGCGGGCCTCCCCCTCCTGTTCTCCCTGGGCATCAAGCTGCAGGACCGCGGCGAGGGCGGCGAGGAGCGCGACGGCACCGTGATCGCCGCCAATCCCGCGGCCCGCGTGGGCGCGTGGATCATCTTCGCGGCCGTCGCCCTGGTCATCCTCTACGGTCTGCTGTTCATCACCAAGGGCAGCATCGACCACTACCTGGGCATCCAGCTGCCCCTCTGAGGGGCGTCCGAGTTCGAGGGGCAGAGGACACGATGAACAACCCGTTGAGCATGATCCTGGACTGGCTGCGCGTGGGCTATCCCGACGGCGTGCCGCCCAAGGACTTCTACCCGCTGCTCGCCCTCCTCACGCACAACCTCAGCGAGGAGGAGCTCGAGAAGATCGTCGGCGAGCTCAAGCGCGACAACCCCGAGGGCGACGTGAGCCAGGAGGACGTGCGCGGAGCGATCGGCCGCGTCACCTCCGCTCCCGTCACCGAGGACCACGCCCGCGAGGTCGCCGAGCGCCTCGCGGACGCCGGCTGGCCCGTGGACGAGGAGTCCGCGGAGGTCGCCCGGGCCATCGCGGCCGACGGCGCCCTCGGAGCGAGCACAGAGGACGCCTCCGGGACGACGGGCGATGCGGAGACCGGCGCGCCGACCACGGCGCAGCCGTCGTCGACCGACGACGGGACCGAGACGCCGGCGGCCCCCGTCCCGGCCGAGGGCTCCGACGGGGAGGGCGCCCCGCACTCCCCCGCGGCGTCGTCCGCGGACCCGGCCCGCCCCGGGACGTCCGCAATGCCCGCAGGCGCCGGGACCCCCGCTGGCCCCGGCGCGCCGTCCTCGAACACGGTGCAGCGGATCATCGACTGGCTCTCGGCCGGATACCCCGCCGGGATCCCCGCGACCGACCGCCTCCCGCTGCTCGCGCTCCTGCGCCGCCAGCTCACGGACGACGAGGCCAAGGAGATCGCCTCGCATCTCGTGGACGAGGCCGGCCGTCGGATCGTCGACCCGACGGATGCGGGCGTCGCGATCACCCGCTACACCAACGACCTGCCCACCGAGCAGGAGATGCGCCGCGTCGCCGAGCACCTGGCCGTGAAGGGCTGGCCGCTGGGCGAGCGGAGCTGACCCCTTCCCTCCCTCGCGGGAGCCGAGCTCCCCGCAGATGCACGAGCGCCCGATGCCTGAAGGCATCGGGCGCTCGTCGTTCCGGCGCGGGGTCGGGATGTTCCGTCAGGTTCCGATACCGGGATCAGCTCCGATATCGGGACCGGACGGTGTCAGGCGCGGTTCTTGGTGACCAGCCCGTAGATGACCATCACGATGATCGCGCCGACCACGGACAGCAGGATCGTGCCGACGCTCCAGGGGTTGTTCATGATCCCGCTGATGCCGTCGCCGCCGAAGAGGCTGCCGATGAATCCGCCGACGATCGCGCCGATGACACCGAGGATGATGGTCATCCCGATGCCCATGGCCTGCTTGCCGGGCAGGATCGCGCGAGCGATGAGGCCGATGATGGCTCCGATGATGATCCAGGAGATGATGAGTCCGATGAGACCCATGGGGAAGCTCCTTTCGTTCGGTCCGCGGATGCGGACCATGTGAGCCCTACGATCTCACACCGCGGGCGCGCGGCCACCCGCCGCGTCCCGTCCCCGCGACGGTGATCTGCTGTTCACCTGCTGGTCATGACCAGTACGGATCACTCACGTCGCTTCCGCGATCCGCGTGTCCATGGCGGACAATCGTGCTGTGACACCCCCACTGCCCTCGCTCCTCGCGGGAGATCGCGCCCCCTCTCCCCGCACCCTCGTCGACGTCTTCCGCGCGACCGTCGCCGCCCACGGTGACGCCCTCGCGATCGACACGGGCCTCGAGCCCCTCACCTACTCCCAGCTGGACGCCGCCGCGACCGAGCTCGCGGGCCGCCTCGCCGCGATCGGCGTGGGCCCCGGCTCCCGCGTGGGCGTGCGCATCACCTCCGGCACCCCCGACCTGTACATCGCGATCATCGGCACGCTGCTCGCGGGCGCCGCCTACGTCCCCGTGGACGCCGAGGACCCCGACGAGCGCGCTCGCGTGGTCTTCGAGGATTCGGCCGTGGCCGCGGTGCTCGGCGACGACCTCGCGCTCACGCCGACGGGCGCTGCCGACGCGGCCGGCCCGCCCTCCGGAGCACCCGACGGCACCGTCGAGCCCGTGGCCCCCTCCCCCGAGGACGACGCCTGGATCATCTTCACCTCGGGATCGACCGGCAAGCCCAAGGGCGTGGCCGTCTCCCACCGCAGCGCCGCCGCCTTCGTCGACGCCGAGTCGCGACTGTTCCTGCAGGACGCACCGCTGGGCCCGGGCGACCGCGTGATGGCGGGCCTGTCCGTCGCCTTCGACGCGAGCTGCGAGGAGATGTGGCTGGCCTGGGGCCACGGGGCCTGCCTCGTCCCGGCGCCGCGCTCCCTGGTCCGCTCGGGGGTCGACGTCGGCCCCTGGCTGCTCGCGAACTCCGTCACCATCGTCTCGACCGTCCCCACCCTGGTCTCGCTGTGGCCGGACTCCTCGCTCGAGGCCGTGCGCCTGCTCATCATGGGCGGCGAGGCCTGCCCGCCCGAGCTCGCAGCGCGCCTCCAGGCCCCCGGCCGGGAGGTCTGGAACACCTACGGGCCGACGGAGGCCACGGTCGTCGCCTGCGCCGCGCAGCTCGACGGCACCGATCCGGTGCGCATCGGCCTCCCCCTGGACGGCTGGGACCTCGCCGTCGTCGACGAGCAGGGCGAGCCGGTCGAGGCGGGAGCCACCGGCGAGCTCATCATCGGCGGCGTGGGGCTCGCCCGATACCTGGACCCCGCGAAGGACGCCGAGAAGTACGCGCCCATGCCCACCCTCGGCTGGGACCGCGCCTACCGCTCCGGCGACCGCGTGGTCAACGACCCGGACGGGCTGCTGTTCGCGGGGCGCGCCGACGACCAGATCAAGCTCGGCGGCCGCCGCATCGAGCTCGGCGAGATCGACGACCAGCTGCTGCGCCTGCCCGGCGTGGTCTCCGCGGCGGCGGCCGTCCGCTCCACGAAGACCGGCAACAAGCTCCTGGTCGGGTACCTCACGGCCGACGCCTCCTTCGACGCGGACGCCGCCCGCGGCCTGCTGCGCGAGCGCATGCCCGCCGCGCTCGTGCCGCGCCTGGCCGTGGTCGAGGACATGCCCACGCGCACCTCCGGGAAGGTCGACCGCGACGCCCTGCCCTGGCCCCTGCCGTCGGCCCCGGGGTCCGCCCGCGACCTCGAGGGCACCGCCGCCTGGATCGCCGAGATCTGGTCCGACGTGCTGGGCGCCCGCGCCACCTCGGTGCGCGACGACTTCTTCGACCTCGGCGGCGGCTCGCTCACGGCCGCGCAGGTCGTCGGCCGGCTGCGGGAGATGCACCCGGAGGTCGCCGTCGCCGACGTCTACGCGCACTCCACGATCGCCTCCCTCGCGGCCGCACTGGACGCGATGGGCACCTCGAGCGCCCGCAACGAGGACGAGGCGCCTCCTCTGCGCCGCGGCTTCCAGGCCGCCCAGCTGGTCCTGCTGCTGCCGCTGCGGGCGATCGCGGCGCTGCGCTGGCTCACCTGGCTGATGATCGCCTCGACCCTCGCCTCCGGCCTGCTCGGCGTCGCCTGGGCGCCGGCCCTCCCGCTCGCCGTGCTCCTCCCGGCGGCGATCGTGCTGCTCGTGCCTCCCGTGCGGATGACCCTCGCCGCCCTGCTCGCGCGGCTGCTGCTCGCCGGGATCCGACGGCCCGGCGCCCACCGGCGCGGAGGCCTCGCGCACCTGCGCCTGTGGTGCGCCGAGCGCCTCCAGGAGGAGCTCGGGGCGCTCGGTCTGGCGGGCGCCCCCTGGGTCCCGTACTACGCGCGCCTGCTCGGGGCGCGGATCGGGCGCGACGCGGATCTGCACGCGCTGCCGCCGGTCACCGGCCTGCTGCACATCGGCGCCGGCGCCTCCGTCGAGCCGGAGGTCGACCTCGCGGGCACCTGGATCGACGGCGACACCCTGCACATCGGCGCGGTGCGCATCGGCAAGCGCGCCCGCATCGGTGCCCGCAGCACCCTGGGACCCGGCGCGCACGTGGGCAGGGACGCGGAGATCGCCCCGGGATCAGCCGTGCTCGGCGACGTCCCCGCGGGCGAGTTCTGGTCCGGCTCCCCCGGCCGCAGGAAGGCCCGCGCCCGCGGACCCTGGTCCAGCGAGCACCCGCACCGCGGACCGCTCTGGCAGGGCGTCTACGCGCTCGTCGCCCTGGTCATCGCGGCCCTTCCCGCCGTGGCCGTCGCCGCGGGCGGCGCCGTGGCGCTGCCCGCGATCGCCTCCGCGCCGACCCTCGGCGGGGCGGTCCTCGCGGCGCTGCCCTGGCTGCCGGTGTCCGCGCTCGTCGGCTACCTCCTGCTGATCCTGCTGGTGCTGGCCCTCACCCGGCTCTTCGCGCTCGGCATCCGTCCCGGCCACCATCCCGTGCGCTCCCTGCCGGGCGTGCAGATCTGGGGCACGCTGCGCCTCCTGGACGAGGCCCGCAGCTGGCTGTTCCCCCTCTACTCGGGTGCGCTCACCCCGCTCTGGCTGCGCGCCCTCGGCGCGCGCGTGGGCAAGGGCGTCGAGGCCTCGACCGTGCTGCTCATCCCGAGCCTCGTGCAGGTCAGCGACCACGCCTTCCTGGCCGACGACACCATGGTGGGCCCCTACGAGCTCGGCGGCGGGTGGATCCGCGTGGAGCGGGTGAAGGTCGGCAAGCGCGCCTTCGTGGGCAACTCCGGCATGCTCGCCCCGGGACGCAAGGTTCCCAAGAAGTCCCTGGTCGCCGTGCTGTCGGCCGCGCCCCGTCGGACCTCGGCGAAGGCCGGCGGCTCCTGGATGGGCAGCCCGCCGCGGCGCCTGCGCCGCGCCGGGAGCGAGGCCGACGAGTCCCGCACGTACGCGCCCTCCCGCAGGCTGCGAATCTTCCGCGGGATCGTCGAGACCTGCCGGATCCTGCCGATGCTGCTGGCCGTGGTGCTGTGGGCCGCGGTCGGCGCGACCCTGCTCGTGCTCGTGGACCGGCACGGGCTCGGCGCCGCCGTGCTGCTGGGCGGGCCGGTGCTGCTCGCCGGCTCGGTCGCCGCCGCGGTGGTGTCGGTCCTCGCGAAGTGGCTGATCGTCGGCCGCCACCGGGAGGGCGAGCACGGGCTGTGGACGTCGTTCGTGTGGCGCAATGAGCTTGCCGACACCTTCACCGAGGTGCTGGCCGCGCCGTGGTTCGCACGCGCCACGACCGGTACGCTCGCCCTGAACTGGTGGCTGCGCGCGCTCGGCGCCCGCATCGGCCGCGGCGTCTGGTGCGAGTCGTACTGGCTGCCCGAGACCGATCTCATCGAGCTCGGCGACGGCGCGACCGTGAACCGCGGCTGCGTGGTGCAGACCCACCTGTTCCACGACCGCGTGCTCAGCATGGACACGGTCGTGCTGGCCGAGGGCGCGACCCTCGGCCCCGGCAGCGTGATCCTCCCTGCGGCGCGGATCGACCGGCATGCGACCGTGGGCCCGGTGTCCCTGGTGATGCGCGGCGAGAGCGTGCCCGCAGGGACTCGCTGGCAGGGCAATCCGATCGGACCGTGGGAGGACGACGCATGAGGGGACGCAGCGTGAGGGGATTCGGCGCATGAGGGAGCACGGCGCGCACGCGCAGGGCGGCGACGGCGCGGACCCCTACGTCCCGGGGCACGGCGACCGCTCCTACGGCGTCGAGCACTACGACCTCGATCTCGTCTACAAGGTCGACACCAACCGGCTCGAGGGCGAGGCGACGCTGCACTGCCGCGCCCTCGCGGACGCGGACTCGATCCGTGTGGACCTGTACGGTCTGAGCGCCCAGAAGGTGCAGGTCGACGGCCGGGCCGTGAAGACCACCCACCGCTCCGGCACGCTCACCGTGCGCACGCCGATCGTCGCCGACCAGGAGTTCGTGCTGCGGGTGAAGTACTCCGGCAAGCCGCGACCGGTGCCCTCGCGGGTGCTCGGGGCGACGGGCTGGGAGGAGCTGACCGACGGCGTCATCGTCTCCGCGCAGCCCCACGGGGCGCCCTCGTGGTTCCCCTGCAACGACCGGCCCGACGACAAGGCGACGTACACGCTGCACCTCGGCGCCCCGCCGGACTACTGGGTCGCCGCCGCGGGCGAGCTCGAGGGCACGCGCCGCCGCAGCGCGGTCACCACGTGGACCTACCAGCAGCGCGTGCCCATGGCCACGTACCTGGCCACGGTGCAGATCGGCCGCTACTCCCCCGTCGACATCGCCCGCGCCGACGTGCCCGTGCGCACCCTCGTCCCGCTGGGCACGACCCCGGACGACCTCCTGGGCTCCTTCGCCCGCCAGGGCGAGATGCTCACCTTCTTCGCCGAGCTCTTCGGGCCCTACCCGTTCGCCTCGTACACGGCGGTGATCACCGAGGACGACCTCGAGATCCCGCTCGAGTCACAGGGCCTCTCGACCTTCGGCGCGAACCTCGTGGACACCGACTGGGAGTCGGTGCGCCTGATCGCCCACGAGCTCTCCCACCAGTGGTTCGGCAACGCCGTCACCCTCTCCGCGTGGAAGGACATCTGGCTGCACGAGGGCTTCGCCTGCTACTGCGAGTGGCTGTGGGCCGAGCGCTCCGGCGTCTCCACCGTGCAGGCCGAGGTCGAGAAGCACCACGCCCTGCTCGCCGAGCTCCCCCAGGACCTGCTGCTCGCCGATCCCGGGCCCGAGCTCATGTTCGACGACCGGGTCTACAAGCGCGGCGCCCTCACCGTGCACGCCCTGCGGATGCGCGTGGGCGACGGCGCGTTCTTCGCGCTCCTGCGCTCCTTCCTCGCCGAGCACGCCGGTGGGAACGTCACCACCGCGATGCTGCTCGAGCACGCGGAGCGCGAGAGCGGGCAGGAGCTCGGGGACCTCGCCGAGGCATGGCTCGAGTCGCTGCCGCTGCCGGAGTGCCCGCGACCGGCCTGATCCGGCGCGGAGAGGACAGGCCGACGGGGCGCGTCGGACGGCAGGCCGACGGTCGGGACCGTGGCCGGCGCCGCCGGCATCACCGGCACGGCCGCACCGCGGCATCACAGCCGCGCGCAGGCGATCACGTGCCCCGGCGGAGCCGGCAGGTCCTCGACGGCGAAGTCGGCGAGCGCGATCGTGGGCATCGCGCGGGCGAGCCCGACGCCGAGCGCCTTGAGGACCGCCTCCTTGCCCGCCCACAGGCGCGCCCGATCCTCCGGCGTGCGATCGAGCCCGCGCTCGCTCGGGTGCAGCACGAGGTCGGGCGACCACAGTCGGTCGACGGCGGCGACGGACTCGATGTCCACGCCCACCGGACCCTCGCGTCGCACGGCCGTGACCAGGTGCGCGCCGGAGCGGGAGATGCTCACGGGGATGTCGGACGCGGCGTCGATGCGGGCCCAGGGCCGGCCGTGCGCCGAGGAGCCGCATCGTCGGCAGTGCCGACCTGTGCGCACCGCCGCCTCCTCCGCGCCGCAGGTCTCGGCGATGCGCGCGCGCAGGACCGCATCGGCGTCATCCTCGGCGCGATGCAGGGTGACGAGCGGGGACTCGTGACGGTGCTGGTGGGCGGCGCGAGCGGTCATGGCCGCCCCAGGATACGGGCCGCTCAGATGTCGTCCTCGCCCGCGGGGCCGCCCTCGTTCTCCCAGTTCTCCAGGCGGGTGACGGTGCGCGGGTTGAACTTCTGGCGCACGCCGTAGCCCACGCCGGCGTGCTCGTCCACGGGCAGCAGCTCGACGCCGAACTCCGCGAAGGCGCGGTGCAGCAGGCCGCTCTCCTCCGCCGTGGCGAGGATCCGCCCCTGCTCGATGGCGCGCAGCCTCTGGAGGTCGATGTCGGTGTGCTCGGCGAGATCGGCGAGCGAGACCTGGGCGAGAGCCCGAGCCGCACGGGCCAGATCCGCAGTGATCAGGGCCTCTTGCGTGTTCATGGCACCACTGTGGACCTCCCGCGCGCAAAGCACCAGTGCCCCGCATGCGAAAGGCCCGGACCCGCAGAAGGCTGCAGGTCCGGGCCTCGCGTGCGCGCCGTCGGCGGGGATCCCCGGCGACGTGCGCGGTCAGTGGATCAGAAGTCCCAGTCGTCGTCCTCGGTGTCGACGGCCTTGCCCATGACGTAGCTCGAGCCGGAGCCCGAGAAGAAGTCGTGGTTCTCGTCGGCGTTCGGGGAGAGGGACGCGAGGATCGCGGGGTTGACCTCGGTCTGGTCCTGCGGGAACAGCGGGTCGTAGCCGAGGTTCATGAGCGCCTTGTTCGCGTTGTAGCGCAGGAACATCTTGACGTCCTCGGTCCAGCCGACCGGGTCGTACAGATCCTCGGTGTACTCCTCCTCGTTGTCGTAGAGGTCCATGAGGAGGGAGAACGTGTAGTCCTTGAGCTCCTCCTGGCGCTGGGAGGACGCCTTCTCCATCGCCTTCTGGAACTTGTAGCCGATGTAGTAGCCGTGCACGGCCTCGTCGCGGATGATCAGGCGGATCACGTCGGCCGTGTTGGTCAGCTCGCCGTGGCTGGACCAGTACATGGGCAGGTAGAAGCCGGAGTAGAAGAGGAAGGACTCGAGCAGCGTCGAGGCGACCTTCCGCTTCTCCGCGTCGTCGCCCTGGTAGTAGCCCATGACGATCCGGGCCTTCTTCTGCAGCGCCTCGTTGTGCTCGCTCCAGCGGAAGGCCTCGTCGATCTGCTTGGTGTGCGAGAGCGTCGAGAAGATCTGCGAGTACGACTTCGCGTGCACGGACTCCATGAACGCGATGTTCGTGTACACCGCCTCCTCGTGCGGGGTCACCGCGTCGGGGATGAGCGAGACCGCGCCGACGGTGCCCTGCACCGTGTCCAGCAGCGTCAGGCCGGTGAAGACGCGCATCGTGAGGGTCTGCTCGCCCTCGCTGAGGCGCCCCCAGGACTGGATGTCGTTGCTGATCGGAACCTTCTCGGGGAGCCAGAAGTTCCCGGTCAGACGGTCCCAGACCTCGAGGTCCTTGGGGTCGGGGATGCGGTTCCAGTTGATGGCCTGGACCGACGTCTTCAGGTGATCGGAGTTCACCGCTGCCTCACGTTCGCTCTGGGGATGCTTGGGGTCGTCGCTCCCCAGTCTAGGTGCCGTGAGCGGCCTCCCGGGCGGACCTCCAGGCCGCCCAGCGCGTCTGTGGCGGAGTCGACCGTCGGGGCTCCGACGCGGTCGCATCGGCCCCCATCGGGGACTCGTCGGGCCAGCCCGACAGCGCATCGACCGGGTGACAGGATGGGGCTCCGGCCTCCCGACGACAAGACTCGAGCCATGACCTCCTCCTCGACGCATGCTCCCTCCCCGACCTCCGGATCGACGATGCCCGTCGACGGCGCGCCCGAGGCCGCCGAGCACCGCAGCTTCCTCGCCCGCTGGGCGGGGACGATCGTGCGCGCCTTCCTCTACGCGGTTCCCGCCTTTGTGCTGGGCATCGTCGGATTCGTCCTGACCATCACCCTGCTCGCGGTGGGCGTGGGCACGGTCGTGGTCTGGGTGGGCCTGCCGATCCTGATCGCCGCGCTCATGGTCGCCCGGGGCTTCGCGGGCGCCGAGCGGGGCATGCAGCGGGTCCTGCTGCAGCGCCCCCTGCCGCGGCCCATGCGCCGACGCGCGGCGCCCGACGCCGGCTGGGTTCGCCGCATGCTCACCCCGCTCGCGGATCCTCAGTCCTGGCTGGACTGCCTGTGGACCCTCGTGCACCTGCTGCTGAGCGCCGTCACGTTCCCCGTCATGGTCGCGTGGTTCGCAGGAGCCCTGGGCACGGTGCTGGCGCCGCTCGCCTCGATCATCCTGCGCCTGGTCCTGCCCGCGGACGAGATGAACGGCCTCGGCGAGCTGATCGGCTTCCACGGCGCCCTGGCCACGGGCATCGACCTCGGCCTGCAGTTCGCGGGCGGCCTGTTCTTCCTGCTCACCGCCTACCCCGTCGCCCGGGGCGTGACGGCGGTGCACCACGCGGTGGGCTACGGCTTGCTGAGCTCCCGCTTCGAGGAGCAGCAGCGCCTGGCCCGCACCGAGGAGTCGCGCGACGCCGGGCGCGCCGCGGAGTCCGAGTCCCTGCGCCGGCTCGAACGGGACCTGCACGACGGGCCCCAGCAGGGGATCGTGCGGGCGACGATGGACCTGGCCCGCGCCGAGCGCCTCGCCCCGTCGGACCCCGAGCGATCCCGCAGCATCCTCGCGGAGACCCGCGAGATGCTGGGCACGACCCTCGAGGACCTGCGTCGGCTCTCCCGCGGGATCGCCCCGCCGATCCTCGTGGACAGGGGCCTCGCGGCGGCCCTCGCCGAGCGCGCCGCCCTGTGCCCCGTGCCCGCCACGGTCGACTGCCCGCAGATCGACCTCCCCGAGCACGTGAAGATCGGCATCTACTACGTGGTCTCCGAGGCCCTCGCGAACGCCGCCAAGCACTCCGGGGCGAGCGCCGTGCAGGTGCGCGTGAGCCGCGAGGCGGGCAGCGCGCGCACCGTGATCGTCGACGACGGCAGCGGAGGCGCGAGCATCTCCGCCGGCCACGGCCTCGCCGGACTCGCGGGCCGCGTCGCCTCGCTCGAGGGGACGCTGCAGGTCGACTCCCCCGCCGGACAGGGCACCCGGATCGAGGCGGTGATCCCGTGCGCCTCGTGATCGCCGACGACTCCGCGCTGCTGCGCGAGGGACTGCGCCTGCTGCTCGAGGACGCCGGGCACGACGTCGTGGACTCCGCGGCCGACGGCACGGAGCTCGTGGCCCGCGCCCTCGAGCACCGGCCCGACCTCGTCATCGCGGACATCCGCATGCCCCCGAGCCACAGCGACGAGGGCCTGCGCGCCGCCCACGAGATCCGCCGCACCTGGCCCGAGGCCCCGATCATGCTGCTCAGCCAGTACGTCGTCGTCGCCTACGCGGCCGAGCTGATCGGCGCCGGCACCCCGGCGACCGGCTACCTGCTCAAGGACCGGGTGAGCGACATCGGCCGCTTCCTCGAGTCCGTCGAGCGGGTGGCGGGTGGCGGCGTCGTCATGGACCCCGACGTCATCGCGCAGGTCCTCGCCTCCCAGCGCCGCTCCCCTCTCGACGAGCTCACCCCGCGCGAGCGCGAGGTCCTCGAGCTCATGGGCGAGGGCCTCACCAACGCCGGGATCGCGGAACGCCTGGTGGTCACCGAGGGCGCCGTGGAGAAGCACACCCAGCGCCTGTTCGCGAAGCTCGGGCTGAGCCCCGACGCGAGCGTCCATCGGCGGGTGATGGCGGTGCTCACCCTGCTGGGTCCTCGCGGGGGCTGACCTCTCCCACCGGCATCCTCCGGCGCCCCTTCCCTTACTACGTCTGCCGTAGTACGTTGGGCGGTGCACGGCGCCGCGGGCGCTATGCCCGCACCCGAAGGAGGGCCGGATGATCGGTGCCGATGCGATCCGCGGTCATATCGACCTGATCGTGCTCGCCATCCTCGAGGACGCCCCCTCCTACGCCTACGAGATCTCCCGGACCATCAGCGATCGTTCCGAGGGCGAGTACGTGGTCAAGCAGACCACTCTCTACACGGCCGTCAAGCGCCTCGAGTCCCAGGGGCTCCTGGACGCCGCCGAGGGCCTCTCCCCCACGGGGAAGCCGCGCACCTACTACTCCCTCACCGACGAGGGACGCGCTCAGTTGGACGCCAAGCGCGCCGAGTGGCTCAGCACCCGTGCCCTCGTCGACCGCCTCGCCCTCCCTCCATCCGCCGTCGGCGATTCGCTCGCCACCGCCCCGCAGGAGCTGCCATGAGCGTCATCGACTCCTATCTCGACACCCTCTTCTCCCCCTACCCGGACTCCCCCCGGCTGCGCGAGGCCCGCACCGAGCTGCGCGCCATGATGGAGGATCAGCAACAGGACCTGATCGCCGGCGGGCTCAGCGAGTCCCAGGCGGTGGGCCGGGTGATCGCCGAGTTCGGCACCCTCGAGGAGGTCGCGCCCGTGCTCGGCATCGACGCCGAGCTGCGGGGAGACCAGGGCCGTGCACCCGCCGCGCCGCGACTGTCCCTCGCACGGGCCCAGGAGTACGTCGAGACGTTCCGCTCGACGCAGTCGCTCGCGGCCGCCTCGGTCCCGCTGTTCGTGCTCTGCCCCGTCCCGCTGCTGCTGGGGATCGCGCTCACCAACGGCGCAGACGGGCCGGCGCGCTGGGCGGTCGGCGCGGGGCTCACGCTTCTCTTGGCGCTCGTCGCGGCCGGGATCGTGATGCAGGTGCGCCGCCGCACCCTGATGGCGGAGGTCGAGGACATCGAGGCGGGCCGCCTGGCCCCTTCGCCGGAGGTCCTCGCCCTGGCGAAGGACCTGCGTCAGGAGCATCGCGGGGCCTCGGCGCGCGCCTTCGCGATCGCAGTCTCGCTGTGGATCCTGTGCGCCGTCCCGATCCTCGTGACCTCCTTCGCGGCAACCTCTGCGCACTCGATGCTGCCCCTGTACGGCGTGTGCCTGACCCTGATGATGGTCGCGACAGGACTCTGGGTCCTCATCGGCCGAGGATGGGCCGACGGTGTCGCCGACACCCTCGAGCAGGTCCCCGACGACTCCCCGGAGACCAGCGTCCATCCCGCGATCCGCGCGATCTCCGCCGGGTACTGGCCGCTGGTCACAGCGATCTTCCTGGCATGGGGCTTCCTCGGGGAGGCCTGGGACCGCGCCTGGATGGTGTGGCCCGTCGCCGCCGTGCTGTTCGGCGCGCTGTGGGCGGTCGACGGCGCCCTCACGCCACCTGAGGAGGCACGGCGCCGACGGGCGTGACTCCGCCCGGCCTCAGTGCTCGGACCCCTTCTCGGCCCCGGCGCCGGTGAACGCGCGGACCTCCATCTCGGCGGCCTTCACGTCGTGGTCGGGCGCGGGCTTGGTGACGAGGGTGCCGACGATCCCGAGCAGGAAGCCCAGCGGGATCGAGACGATGCCGGGGTTGGAGAGCGGGAACAGGTCGAAGTCGGCGCCGGGGAACATCGCCTTCTCGTTGCCGGAGACGGCCGGGGAGAGCACGATCAGGATGAGGCAGGCCGCGAGCCCGCCGATCATCGAGAACAGCGCGCCGCCGGTGTTGAACCGTCGCCAGAACAGGGAGAAGAGGATGGTGGGCAGGTTGGCGCTCGCGGCGACCGCGAAGGCGAGCGCCACCAGGAAGGCGACGTTCTGCCCGAGGGCCACCACGCCGCCCACGATCGCGAGGATCCCGATCGCGACGACCGTCCAGCGGGCGATCTTCACCTCGTCGTCCGCGGGGACCTCGCCGCCGCGGATCACGGAGGCGTAGATGTCGTGCGCGAAGCTCGTGGCCGCCGTGATCGCGAGGCCCGCGACCACCGCGAGGATCGTCGCGAAGGCGATCGCGGAGACCACGGCCATCAGCACCGGTCCGCCGAGGGCGAGCGCGAGCAGCGGGGCCGCCGCGTTCTCCCCGCCGGGCGTCGCGGGATCCCCGAGCACCTCGGGGCCGACGAGGGCCGCGGCGCCGTAGCCGAGGATCAGGGTGAGCACGTAGAAGATGCCGATGATCCAGATCGCCCAGACCACCGAGCGGCGCGCCTCCTTGCCGCTGGGCACCGTGTAGAAGCGCATGAGCACGTGCGGGAGGCCCGCGGTGCCCAGGACCAGCGCGAGCCCGAGCGACAGGAAGTCCACGGGGTTGGGGTACTTCAGGCCGGGCGTGAGGATCGCGTCCCCGTCGGGCGACATGGCGATCGCCTGATCGAGCACGGCGGAGAAGTTGAAGCCATAGCGCCCCATGACCATGATCGCGAGGATCGCGACGCCGACCACGAGCAGCACCGCCTTGATGATCTGCACCCAGGTGGTGCCCTTCATGCCGCCGACGATCACGTAGACGATCATCAGCACGCCGACGACCACCACGGTCAGCGCCGTGGGCAGCTTGCCCTCGAGGCCGAGGAGCAGCGCGACGAGCCCGCCCGCGCCGGCCATCTGGGCGATGAGGTAGAAGAAGCAGACGGCGAGCGTGGTCAGCGAGGCCGCCAGGCGCACGGGGCGCTGGTTCAGGCGGAAGGAGAGGACGTCGGCCATCGTGAACTTGCCGGTGTTGCGCAGCAGCTCGGCGACCAGCAGGAGCGCGACCAGCCAGGCGACGAGGAAGCCGATCGAGTAGAGGAAGCCGTCGTAGCCGGCCATGGCGATCGCGCCGCAGATGCCCAGGAAGCTCGCGGCGCTGAGATAGTCGCCGGAGATCGCGATGCCGTTCTGCGGCCCGGAGAACGAGCGGTTGCCGGCGTAGAACTCGGCGGCGCTCGCCTTCTGGCGGGAGACGCGGAAGACGATGAACAGCGTGAACGCGACGAACAGCGCGAACACGATCATGTTGATGACGGGGTTGATCTCGTGGCTCATCGCAGCTCGCCCTCCTCCCCGTCGGCGGAGCGGGCGGAGTCCTCGAGGATCTCCCCGCTCTCCATCTCGGCGCGGATCGCCTCCGCGTGGGGGTCGTAGCGCCGATCGGCCCACCAGCGGTAGAGCATGGTGATCACGAAGGTGGTGATCACCTGGCCGAAACCGAACAGCAGGCCGACGGTGATGTTCCCGAAGACCGTGATCGCGAAGAACTCGTGGGTCCAGCCCGCGAGGATCACGTACAGCAGGTACCAGACCAGGAACAGCACCGTGATGGGCACGATGAAAGTGAGGAACGAACGGCGCAGCTGCTGGAAGTCCTCGGACTGCTGGACGGCGAGGCTGCGGGCGCCGACGGAGGAGGAATCCCCGAGCGGGGCGGGACCCGAGGATCTGGGATCGGGCAGGGATGCGGACTCTGACATGCCGGGCTCCTTTGCTCGGACGTGCACAGGGGGATCGCGGGGGGAGACCGCGATGCGCCCAATGTATCGTGCATCACACGCCCGACGCCGGAGGGGCCGCAGGTGTCGCCCGCCGCGGCGGTCAGCTCGCCGCGGCGGTGATCCGGTGGTCGTGCTCCTCATCGGAGAGGCGCAGGGCGTCGGCCTCCTTCAGCAGGTCCCGGCCGCGCGTCTCGGGCACGAGGAAGGTCGCGCCGGTGGTGATGGCGGCGAGGGTCGCCATGTAGACGGCGAGCACGATCCAGTTGCTGTCGGTCCAGGCGAGCAGCGCCGCGCCGAGGACGCCGGCCAGTCCTCCCGCGAGGACGGCGGAGATCTCGCGGGCCATCGCCACGCCCAGGTAGCGGTGCCGGGCCCCGAACATCTCGGGGAGCAGGGAGCACTGCGGGCCGAGCATCGAGTTCACGGCCACGCCGATGCCGATCGCGATCACGACGATCGCCACGCCCTCGGTCCCCACGGACAGCAGGTACCAGGCGGGGAACGTGTACAGCAGCATGAACACGGCGCCGAAGCGGTAGACGGGCACGCGCCCGAAGCGATCGGAGAGGTGGCCGGTGAAGGGCACCGAGAAGATCCCGATGAGGCTGCCGAGTGTCACGCCCCAGGCGACGGTGCCCTTGTCCAGTCCGATCGACGCGGAGGTCACGAATGCCAGGGCGAGCGACTGGAACATGTAGCTGCCGCCGTTCTCGGCCATGCGCAGACCGATGCCGACGACGACGCCCGGCCGCCCGGTCGTGAAGATCTCGCGGATCGGGTGATCGGCGATCTGCTCGTGCTCCTCCAGCTGGACGAAGGTGGGGGTCTCGCGCAGCCTCGCCCGGATGAACAGGGCGATGAGGATCAGCACGAAGGAGGCGAGGAACGGCAGCCGCCAGCCGTATGCGAGGAAGGCGTCCTCGGGCATCAGCAGGGTGAGCAGGGAGAAGACGAGCCCGGCGAGCAGCGTGCCCGCCTGGATGCCGATGAACGGCAGGGCGGAGAAGAAGCCGCGCCGACGCACGGGGGCGTACTCGGCCATGAGCACGGTCGCGCCGGCCTGCTCGGCGCCGGCGCCGAAGCCCTGCAGCAGGCGCAGGATCACCAGCAGGATCGGGGCGACGTAGCCCGCGGAGTGGAAGGTGGGGAGCACGCCGATCAGGGTCGAGGCGCCGCCCATCAGCAGCACCGTGATCACGAGGATGGTCTTGCGGCCCACCTTGTCGCCGAGCGCGCCGAAGAAGAGGCCGCCGAAGGGGCGGGCCACGAAGCCGACCCCGTAGATCCCGAAGGCGGCGACGGTGTTCATCGCGGCGTTGCCCTCGGGGAAGAACAGGGTGTTGAACACCAGGGCCGTCATCAGTCCGTACATCGCGAAGTCGAAGTACTCCATCGCGCTGCCGATGGACGAGGAGAGCGTGGCACGGCGCAGGTTCGCGGCGTACTCGGCCTCGGGCATGTCCTGGGCGCCCTCGGGGCGGGCGGAGCGTGGCGTCGAGCTCATGGCATCTCCTTCGATGCGGGCGAGGCGGCCCGAGCGGGCCGGACCGGGCGCGGCCGATGGGGCCGACCGATGGCCCTACTGTACTCATTCGCGAACGCAGTGCAACCCGTTGAACGCCCGGATCTCAGGGGCGGCGCGAGAGGGGGTTGGTGAGCGCGTCGGCCAGCGTCAGCAGCGCGGCGCCGAGCTCCTCGACCACGGCGTCGCCGGCCTCGGAGGCGGCGAGCGCGACGCCCACGGCCATGCGCGGGTCCCCGGGCTGCCAGGGCTCGAGCGGGACGGCG
Source organism: Brachybacterium sp. ACRRE (assembly GCF_022346485.1). Lineage (NCBI taxonomy): Bacteria > Bacillati > Actinomycetota > Actinomycetes > Micrococcales > Dermabacteraceae > Brachybacterium > Brachybacterium sp. ACRRE. The sequence goes on from NZ_JAKRMO010000005.1 coordinate 37,603, forward strand.
ACGCCGTGGATGCCGGGGAAGGACTCGCCGCGGTCGATCGCGAATCCGCGCTCGCGGCCCGCGCCGATCTTCGCGCGCACGGCCTCGGGGCTGGTCACCGATTCCTCGGTGGTGGGCGCGAAGTCGGCGGCACCGAGCACCGCGTCCACCTCGGCGTCGTCCATGGCGAGGAGCATGGCGTTGCCGACCGCGCAGTGGATGAGCGGCAGGCGGGAGCCGAGCGGCGTGCCCAGGCGCTGGCGACGCCCCTCGTGCCGGGCGAGGTAGAGGGCGTCGGGCGCGTCCAGCATCGCGATCTGGACGACGTGCCCGCGCAGCACCGGATCGCCCTCCACGGCGGCGAAGAACTCGCGGACCTGGTTGAACTGGGAGGCGAAGGCGCCGCCCAGCTCCGCGGTGCGGATGCCGAGCCGGTACCCGCTCTCGACCCGGTCGATCATGCCCTCGTTCTCGAGCGCCTGGCAGATGTTCGACGCCGAGGACTTCGCCATGCCGACCTCGCGCGCGAGCTCGGAGAGGGTGAGCGGCCCGCGCGCCCGCTCCAGCGCCCCGAGGATCCGCAGGGATCGGGTGACGGCGGGCGAGGGATCGCGGGGCTCGGCCGACGCGCGCTCGGGCGCGGGCTCGGCCGACGTGCGCTCGGGCTCGGCCGACGGGCTCGCAGGACGGGTGGTCTTCGTGCTCTGGGGCGCCACGGCGCTCCCCTTCCCTGCGCGGTCGGCGCGGCGGGCGCCGCGCGGGGCACTCGCCCCCGTCGGCCCGTCGCGCCACCGCACTCAGTAGAACTCGACGGTGTCCACAGTGTTGCGCAGCGGGCGTCCGTCGAGGTGGCGGGCGAGGTTGTCCACGAACAGCCGCACGATCCTCTCCTCCTCGCGGGTGTCGAGGGCGGCGGTGTGCGGGCTGACCAGGACATGGGGATGATCCCACAGGGGGCTCGCCGCGGGCAGCGGCTCGGTCGCGAAGACGTCGAGCGCGGCGAAGCCGATGCGGCCGTCCTCGAGCGCGCGCAGCAGGGCGGGCTCGTCGACGACGGTGCCGCGCCCGACGTTCACGAGGATCGTCCCCGGGCGCGCCTTCGCGAGCACGTCCTCACCCACGAGCCCCTCGGTCGCGTCGGTGCCGGGGAGGGTGAGCACGACGGCGTCGGCGCGGGCGACGGCGTCGGCGAGGTCGTCGATCGGCACGAGCTCGTCGACCCCCTCGACCGCCTCGCCGCTGCGGGTCGTGCCGAGCACGTGGGCGCCGAGCGCGCTGAAGCGCGCCGCGCAGGCCTTCCCGATGCCGCCGAGACCGACGACGAGCACGGTCATCTCGTCGAGGTGCCGCATCTCCCAGCGCTCGCTCCACTCGTGCTCGCGCTGCTGGGCGAGCAGGCGCGGGAGGGACTTCGCGCCGGCGAGCACCCCGAGCACGGCGAACTCGGCGAGCGGCGCGCCGTGGACGCCGGCGGTGGTCGTGAAGGCGATGCGCTCGAGGTCCTCAGAGGCGAGTCCGGCGGCGCGCACCTGGGAGCCGCCGCCCGCGGCCATCGTCTGCACCCAGCGCAGATGCGGGTTCGCGTGGACGGTGCGGGCGAGGGCCGCGGGATCCACGTCGGGCAGCGAGAAGAGCACGTCGGCGGAATCCACCATCTGCTCGAAGGCGGCCTGCTGCGCGGGCGTGCGCACGTGCTCCGGGTCGCCCGACCAGTCGGCGGGTCCGCGACGCGGGCGGTAGAGCGCGTGGTCGCGGATCACCTCGGCGCGCGGCTCGCTGCGCTCGATGAGCGCGCACAGGTCCTCGGGGAGGTCGACGGCGACCACGACGCGCGTGCGTCCGTCGGGCGTCTCGCGGTCGGCGGGAGGGGTCTGGCTCATGGGAGCTCCTTCGCTCGGGTGGGAGGCAGGACCACCCTAACGCGTGTTCAATATGTTGGACACCGTTCCCTGTGTTGCGCGACGGGTTAGAGTCGGGCCATGAGCACTGACGACGACGTCCGCCCCGATCCCGCTCGCCCCGTCGCGCCCGCTCACGGCGCGGAGAACGCGAAACACTCGAAGAACGCGGAGGACTCGGCCGTCGAGCCCTCGACGGCTCGCGGACCCGGCTCCCCGCGCGTGGGCGTGCTCGGACTGGGATCCATGGGACTGCCGATGGCCGAGCACCTGCTGCGCGCCCACGGCTCCCTCACCGTCCACTCCCGCACGCCGAAGCCGCAGCTCACCGAGCAGGGAGCACGGTGGGCCCAGACCCCGCGCGAGCTCGCCGAGGCGGTCGACGCGATCCTCGTGATGCTCCCCGATCTGCCGGATCTCGAGCCGCTGCTGGGCGGAGAGGACGGCCTGCTCGCCTCCGCCGGCGAACTGCTGCTCATGATCGGCTCGACCTGCTCCTCCGTGCAGGTGCGCGAGCTCGGCGAGCGCCTGGCCGCGGAGAGCGGCGGCCGCGTGCGCGTGGTCGACTGCCCGGTCTCCGGGGGCGAGGACGGCGCGCAGGCGGGCACGCTCGCCATCATGCTGGGCGGCACCGAGGACGACGCCGCCGAGGCCGCCCGCTTGCTCGCGCCGTGCGGGAACCCGGTGCGCCTGGGACCGCTCGGGGCGGGAGAGGTCGCGAAGTCCTGCAACCAGATGATCGTCAGCGCCACCGCGCTCGCCCTCGGCGAGGTGACTGTGCTCGCCGAGCGCAGCGGCCTCGACCTGGGCACCCTCTTCGAGCTGCTGCAGGGCGGCTACGCGGGCTCGAACCTCATGGCCTCGCGGCGCGAGAAGTTCGTGACCGGGGACGACTCCCCTTCCGGCGTCGCGAAGTACATGGTCAAGGATCTGCGCTTCGCCGGCGAGATCGCCGAGGCGACGGGCACCCACGGCGCGCTCCTCCCCGCCCTGCGTGCGGCGTTCGACGAGCTCGTCGAGGCGGGCCTGGGCGACCGCGACCTCGCGACCACGCGGCGCTTCACCGAGCAGCGGGGCTGATCGCGCCGGAGCCCACTGCCAGACCCCGCACGCACGGACGGGCGGGCCTCCCGCAGGAGACCCGCCCGTCCTGGCCCGTCGGCCGTCCGGAGACGGCGCCTGGGGCTCCGATCAGAGCTCGCGGAGCGTCAGAGCATGCAGCTGACGCAGCCCTCGACCTCGGTGCCCTCGATCGCCATCTGCCGCAGGCGGATGTAGTAGAGGGTCTTGATGCCCTTGCGCCATGCGTAGATCTGCGCCTTGTTGACGTCGCGCGTGGTGGCGGTGTCGGGGAAGAAGAGCGTGAGGCTCAGGCCCTGGTCCACGTGCTTGGTGGCCTCGGCGTAGGTGTCCACGATCTTCTCGTAGCCGATCTCGTACGCGTCCTGGTAGTACTCCAGGTTGTCGTTCGTCATGAACGGCGCCGGGTAGTAGACGCGGCCGATCTTCCCCTCCTTGCGGATCTCGATCTTGGAGACGATCGGGTGGATCGACGAGGTCGAGTGGTTGATGTAGGAGATCGACCCGGTCGGCGGGACCGCCTGCAGGTACGCGTTGTACATGCCGTGGGCCTTCACGTCCTCGCGCAGCTGCTTCCAGTCGTCCTGGCTGGGCAGGTGCACGTTCGAGTTCGCGAACAGCTCGCGGACCTTCGCGGTGCGCGGCTCCCACACCTCATCGGTGTACTTGTCGAAGTACTCGCCGGTCCCGTACTTCGAGTTCTCGAAGTCGTAGAACGTCTCGCCGAGCTCCTTGGCGAGCCCCATGGAGGCCTTGATGGCCTGGTAGGTGACCGCGTAGAAGTACATGTTCGTGAAGTCCAGGCCCTCGTCGGACCCGTAGTAGATGCCCTCGCGCGCCAGGTAGCCGTGGAGGTTCATCTGCCCCAGGCCGATAGCGTGGGACTTGCGGTTGCCCTCGGCGATCGTGGGCACGGACTCGATGTCCGAGGTGTCCGAGACCGCGGTCAGCGCGCGGATCGCGGTGCTGATCGTGCGCTCGAAGTCCGGGGAGTCCATCGCCTTGGCGATGTTCAGCGACCCCAGGTTGCAGGAGATGTCGCGACCCATCTCGTCGTAGGTGAGGTCGTTGTTCATGTGCGACGGGGTCGCGACCTGGAGGATCTCCGAGCACAGGTTCGAGTGGGTGACCTTGCCGGCGATCGGGTTCGCCTTGTTCACCGTGTCCTCGAACATGATGTACGGGTAGCCGGACTCGAACTGGATCTCCGCGAGGGTCTGGAAGAAGTCGCGGGCCTTGATCTTCTTCTTCGCGATCCGCGGGTTGTCGACCATGTCGCGGTAGTTCTCGGAGATCGACACGTCCGCGTACGGCTTGCCGTACTCGCGCTCCACGTCGTACGGGGAGAACAGGTACATCGGCTCGTTGTTCTTCGCGAGCTCGAAGGTGATGTCGGGGATCACGACGCCCAGCGAGAGGGTCTTGATGCGGATCTTCTCGTCCGCGTTCTCGCGCTTGGTGTCAAGGAACCGCATGATGTCCGGGTGGTGCGCGTGGAGGTACACCGCGCCCGCGCCCTGACGCGCACCGAGCTGGTTCGCGTAGGAGAAGGAGTCCTCGAGCAGCTTCATCACGGGGATGACGCCGCTGGACTGGTTCTCGATGTGCTTGATCGGCGCACCGTACTCGCGCAGGTTCGAGAGCAGCAGGGCGACGCCGCCGCCGCGCTTGGACAGCTGCAGCGCGGAGTTGATGCCGCGGCCGATGGACTCCATGTTGTCCTCGATGCGCAGCAGGAAGCACGAGACGAGCTCGCCGCGCTGGGCCTTGCCGGCGTTGAGGAACGTGGGGGTCGCGGGCTGGAAGCGGCCGTCGAGCACCTCGTCGACGATCCGGCGGGCCAGCTCCTCGTCACCGCGGGCGAGGGTCAGGGCCACCATGACCACCCGGTCCTCGAAGCGCTCGAGGTACCGCTTGCCGTCGAAGGTCTTCAGCGTGTACGAGGTGTAGTACTTGAAGGCGCCCAGGAACGTCGGGAAGCGGAACTTCTTCGCGAAGGCCTGCTCCGACAGCTCCTCGACGAAGTCGAAGGAGTACTGGTCCAGCACCTCGGACTCGTAGTACTCGTTCTCGACGAGGTAGTCGATCTTCTCCCGCAGGGAGTGGAAGAACACCGTGTTGGGGTTCACGTGCTGCAGGAAATACTCACGGGCGGCGAGACGATCCTTGTCGAACTGGATCTTCCCGTCGGCCCCGTAGAGGTTCAGCATCGCGTTCAGCGCGTGATAGTCGAGGGACTTGTGATGCTCCACCGAAGGCATCTCGGTCAGTGTCGCCAAAACTCTTCCAATCCGTCGTGGACCTGCTGCACGTCTCGCGGCGTGCCCAGCAGCTCGAACCTGTACATGTGCGGGACCCGGCACTTCGCCGAGATGATCTCGCCGGCCAGCCCGTAGGCCTCGCCGAAATTCGTGTTCCCCGCGGTGATGACGCCCCGGATGAGGTTCCGGTTGCGTTCGTCGTTGAGGAACTTGATGACCTGCTTCGGGACTGCTCCGCGTCCGTTGCCGCCGCCATAGGTCGGCACCATCAGCACGTACTCCTCGTCCATGACGAGGGGATCCTCCGTGCGATGGAGAGGGATCCTGCTGGCCGGCATGTCCAGCTTCTGCACGAAGCGATGGGTGTTGCCGGACACGGAGGAGAAGTAGACGAGGGTTCCCATCCTCCTCACCTCCGCATGATCGGGAGCGCTCAGATGGCTGCGGCGCGGGCGCCCTCGGCGCCGGCGGCCGCCACGGCCTTGATCTTGTCGGGGCGGAAGCCCGACCAGTGGTCCGCACCGGCGACCACGACGGGCGCCTGCACGTAGCCCATCGACTTCACGTGGGCGAGCGCCTCGGCGTCCTCGGTGATGTCGACGACGTCGTAGGCGACGCCCGACTTGGTGAGGGCGCGCTTGGTCGCGTCGCACTGGACGCACATGGGCTTCGAGTACACGGTGATGGCCATCGGGCGATGCCTTTCTCGGTGGGGATCGTGTCGCCGGCGCCCGCGCTGCGGGATCCGGTGCGTGAAGGAGTGTGTGGGGCGGGGATCGAAGGGTGTTCGACGAGGTCGTCGAGGGATTCGAGCGGCCTGCCGAGCGGTGTCCTGCGGGATCCGCGCCGACCTCTCCAACACTACACCTAGTGGTGCCCCGACGTCTGCACCACAAGATGTACTGAACTACAAGACTGTTATCCACAATCCGATGGTGACGGACTGTGGACGGACGTGGGTCAGCTGGGGACGAACGCGCATCGTCTGCGCGGATGCTGTGGACAGCGCTGTGGAACGCCCGGACGCGCCGCGCCGGACGGTGGACGACGACTCCCCCGGAGCCCCGGCGAACAGTGGTGCGCGCCCCGAAAATCCGTGTCGGATCGGCGTGTCGTCGGCGTGTCGTGCCGTGCCGGGGCGAGAGCTCCCCACGAGCGCTCGTCATCCACAGTCGGACGCCCGCTCGGCGTGTCGTCAGAACGTCGCCGGCGGAGCACTCCGGCCCCGCGCGACCGAGCGCTCACGGGACGGATCGACGCCCGGTCCCGCCGAGGGTCGACGAGCGCGCCGGGGCATGGTCCGGGCAGTGCCCGGACTGACAGCGAGCGGTGCCGGACGACGAGCCGCCCCGTTCCGAGTGCGCGCACGGCTCAAGGGCGCGCGGCTCGACATGAGGGGCGCGACCCGCCCCCGGAACACGCGCGCTTCGTTCAGGTGCGCGGAGCTCCGATCAGGAGCGCGGGGGCTCCTCGCCCTCCGTCGCCGCGTCCTTCGCGGCATCATCGGCCGCTGCCGCCCAGGCATCGCCGTCCGCCGGCTCGGCGCGATCGGTGTCGACGGCGGACTGGTGCGGGTCGTCGTCCCGGGACTCTGCGGCCCCGGCACTCGTCGCCTCCGGCTGCGCGGACCGCGCCGCCTCGAGCTGATCGGCGGCCGAGGAGAGGTCCTCGGTCGGCGCCGCGGGCGGGATCTCGCCGGTGCCGGGCACCGGGGTCAGCGGACCGATCCGCACGGAGGTGCCCTCGGCCGACGGCGCGGCGGAGTCCTCGTCCGATGCGGTCGACCCGGCTGCGGCATCGGCGGATGCAGCAGGAGCGATGCCCGCCGCAGCGGGGGCGGTCGACGCCGACCCTGCCGTCTCGTCCGAGTCCTCGGACTCGCCCGAGCCCGTGGTGTCGTCGGCGTCCTCCGCCGCACCGGTGTCCTCGGTCGCGCCGGCGTCCTCCGCCTGCTCCGAGACCTCCGCCCGGTCCGAGGCCTCCTCCTGCTCCGAGGCCTCCTCCTCGGGATCCGCCTCGAGGGATCGGCCGTCGGCCTCGACGAGGGTCTTCAGGACCTCGCGCAGGATCTCGACCTGGGCGAGGGCCTCGGCGGCGCCGGCATGGGGCTCCTTGCCCTTGTCGACGAACTCGTGGAAGGCCTCCCACATGGACTCGGCCGCGCCGAGGTCGGAGGAGCGGGAGGTGACGACCACACGGCCGTGCTCCTTCTCGCGCAGGGAGCTGCGGGAGCGGGAGTCCACGAACGACGGCGGCTCGAGCGCGAGGTCGATCCGCTTGCGCGCCGAGAGCACCTCGTAGGTCTCCGAGTACTCGGGGGCGAAGGGGAGGTAGTGCCAGACCAGGCGCACGGGAGCGCCGTCCTCGAGCTCCCCCAGCAGCTCGAGCGAGCCGGGGATGACGCCCTTGGGCCAGTGGCGCACGGCCGTCAGCTCGGTGAGCGGACCGTAAATGCGCTCGGTGATGGCGAGCTGGTGGGCGATGCCCGTGAGCAGCCCCTTCACGTAGAGGTCGCGATCACGCTGGGTCGCGCCCTCCCCCGCGCCGGCGACGACCGCCTCCTGCAGGGTCTTGCGACGCTCCTGGCGCTTCTCCGACGGCAGATCGTAGGCGGACGCGGTCACGTGCGCACGACCGAACAGAGGACCGGAGGCGGGCATCAGCACCTCGTGGTCGATCATGCGCACGTCGCGCGCGCGGATGTTGTCGACGACCTCGTCGAGCACCTCGTCGTACTGCTGCGGATAGGCCATCATCACCAGGCGTCGGCCCACGAGCCGCTCGAAGTCGCTGATCCTGGCGACCTCCTGCGCCGAGTACCCCAGCGGGGGCTCGACGAGCACGGGGATCCCGCGGCGCAGCAGCAGGAGGAGATCCTCGACGTGCAGGCCGTCGGTCGCGAGGACCGCCGCATCGAGGGCGACGTCCTTCGCGCGCACGGCGGCGACGAGATCGGCGACGGTCTCGAAGCGATGCTCCTCCTCGATGCCCCAGACGTCGGCCGATTCGCGCCGACGCCGCGGCGAGTGGTCCACGAGAGCGGTCACCGCGAAGCGGTCCCAGCGGCGGCGCAGCACGGGCAGATGCACGGCCTGCGCCATCGTTCCGGCACCGATGACGGCGATGTTCAGGATCCTCGGCATGCGGGCGGTTCTCCTCGCGGGATGAGCGGGACGGGCAGGTCAGGGGTGGAGCGGGCCGGCCGGGAACCGGAGCGTGCACGGGCGCGCGCGGGCATGCGCGAGGTGCTCGGGCTCCGCGTCCACGGCCGTCGGCACGTGCCGCTGTTCTACCACAGCGCGCTGATCCGGACCCTCGCGCGTCTCGCACGGCGAGGGCGCGGACACAGGGTGTGGGAGGCACGACCGCGCGCCGCTATCGTGGTGCCCGTGCCGTTCCTCTACACGCTCACCCGCCCGGTCCTGGGGCCCATGTTCAGCGCCTACTGGCGCCCCCGCATCACCGGGCTCGAGAACATCCCGCGCACCGGTGCGTTCCTGCTGGCGTCCAACCATCTGGCCAACGTGGACAGCTTCATCATCCCCGTGGTGTCCCCGCGCATGGTCCGGTTCGTCTCCAAGGACGTGTTCTGGAAGAACGGCGGCCTCAAGGGCCGCATCCAGAAGTGGTTCATGAACTCCGTGGGCACCGTGCCGCTGGACCGCGAGGCCCTGAGCTCCGGCCGGGGCGCGCTCGACGCCGCCCTGGACGTGCTGAAGGCCGGCGAGGGCTTCGGCATCTACCCCGAGGGCTCCCGCAGCCGCGACGGGCTGCTGCACAAGGGCCAGCCGGGCGCGGCCTGGCTCGCCCTCGAGTCCGGCGCCCCCGTCATCCCGCTGGGCCTGGCAGGCACGCAGAACCTGTTCCTGAAGGGACGGAAGATGCCCACCCGGTACCGTCCCGACATGCGCTTCGGGGCGCCGATCGATCTCTCGGACCTGCCGACGGACCTGAGCGCGGGCGCCCGCCGGCGCCTGGCCACCGATCGGATCATGACCGAGATCCAGCGGCTCTCCGGCCAGGAGTGGGCCCCTGGCGCGCAGCCCCGCGGCGCGGGGACCGGCGCGAGCGCATAGGATCGTTCTCCCCGCCCGACACAGGAGGTCAACGTGGCAGTGGTGGTCGGCTTCATCCCCACCCCGGTGGGATTCGACGCGCTGGACACGGCGCGCACCGCGGCCGAGGAGCGCGGCGGCCCGCTGATCGTGCTCAACGTGGTCAGGCAGGGCGACGAGCAGGATCCCCGCCACGCCAGCGAGGGCGATCTCGACGCGGCGGCAGACCGCCTGCGCGGCTCGGCCGTGCGGGTCGACATCCGCCAGGAGAGCAGCGAGGACGACATCGCCGACGTCCTGCTGGACACCGTCGAGCGGGAGAAGGCCGAGCTGCTGGTGATCGGTCTGCGTCGCGAGCGCGACGTCGCCCGGCATCTCCTGGGCGTGACCCCGCAGAAGCTGCTGCTCTCCGCCCCCTGCGACGTGCTCGTCGTCTGAGGGCGCTCCCCTCTCCCCGACCGCGTCCCACCCCGAGTCCGGCACCGGACACAGCGAGGCCCGGACACGGCGAGGCCCGGACCCGAATCGCTCGGGTCCGGGCCTCGCCCGTGCGGCGGCGTGCGCTCACGCCGCCGGTGGGATCACTCGGAGCGCGGATCCGCGCCGGGGACCTGGTCGCCGGCGTTCTCGCGCACGGCCTTCTCGATCCGCTCGCCGACCTCCTGGTCGATGTTCTTCCAGTACTGGAAGGCGTTCGAGAGGACCGGCTCGATCACGGTGGCGAGGCCGCCGGAGACCGTCTCGATGAGACGCTCGCGCTCGCCCTCGTCCATGACCTCGCGGACCAGGGTGTGGGCCTGTCCGAAGTCGTCGTCATCGGAGCGCAGGGTGTAGGCCTGGCGCACCAGGGTGCCGTCGGACTCCCAGCCGTTGTCGACCGGACCCTGGGCGTCCTGGTAGGAGCGCCCGAACGAGTTCGGGGCGTACACCGGGGCGTTGCCGCTGTGGAAGAACTCCATCGAGCCCTCCTTGTCGTAGGAGTTGGTCTCCACGACAGGACGGTTCACGGGCAGCTGGTTGAAGTTGGTGCCCAGGCGGTTGCGCTGCGCGTCCGGGTAGGAGAACACGCGGCCCAGCAGCATCTTGTCGGGCGAGACGCCGGTGCCGGGCACGAGGTTCGAGGGGCTGAACGCGGCCTGCTCGACCTGTGCGAAGTGGTTGACCGGGTTCTGGTTCAGCGTGAAGCGGCCGACGGGGATGCGCGGGTAGTCCTTCTTCGACCAGGTCTTTGTGAGGTCGAAGGGGTTGAAGCGGTAGGTCTTCGCGTCCTCGTAGGGCATGACCTGCACCTCGAGCTTCCAGGACGGGAAGTCGCCGTTCGAGATCGACTCGAAGAGGTCGCGACGGTGGTAGTCGCCGTCCAGGCCGGCGAGCTCGTCGGCCTCGTCGTTCGTGAGGAACTCCAGGCCCTGCTCGGTGAGGAAGTGGTACTTGACCCAGAACTTCTCGCCGGCCTCGTTGACCCACAGGTAGGTGTGGGAGGAGTAGCCGTTCATGTGGCGCCAGGTCTTGGGCAGGCCGCGGTCGCCCATGAGGTAGGAGACCTGGTGGGCGCTCTCCGGGGAGAGGGTCCAGAAGTCCCACTGCATCGTGTTGTCGCGCAGACCGGAGTCCGGGGTGCGCTTCTGGGAGTGGATGAAGTCGGGGAACTTCATGGGATCGCGGACGAAGAACACCGGGGTGTTGTTCCCGACGATGTCGAAGTTGCCCTCCTGCGTGTAGAACTTCAGCGCGAAGCCGCGCACGTCACGCCAGGTGTCGGGAGAGCCGAGCTCGCCGGCGACGGTCGAGAACCGCGCGAGCATCGGGGTCTTGGCGCCCTTCTGGAAGAGGCCGGCCTTCGTGTACTGCGAGACGTCCTCGGTGATCTCGAGCTCGCCGAAGGCGCCGGAGCCCTTGGCGTGCGGGCTGCGCTCCGGGATGCGCTCGCGGTCGAAGCGGGCGAGCTTCTCGACGAGGGCGACGTCGTGGAGCATCAGGGGACCGTCGGGGCCGACGGAGAGGGAGTTCGCATCGCTCTCGCGCGGGGCGCCGTTCTCGGTGGTCGAGGGGATGGTCGGCGTGGTGTCGCCGGTGGGGTCGAACGTGGTCACGATCTCTCCTTCTCGGGGCGAGCCCCGGCAGCGTTCGCCGGGACGTTGGGGTCCCGCACCGCTCGGGCGAGAGCGGTGCGGGGGTTCGCAGTTCTTCGCAGTGTTCGACGGATGTCGCTGGGATCGACGGAACTCGGGTCAGCAGATCTCAGCCGGCCCCGGCGCCGCTCGGGACCGTGGTCCCGGGAGACGCCGATGCCGTGCGGCATGCGGAGCACACGCCGCGGAACAGCACCTCCGCGACCTCGATCTCGAAGCCGTGGTCGTGGGAGGGCGTCAGGCACGGGGCCTCTCCGATCGTGCAGGGCACGTCCTCGAGGCGACCGCACACCCGGCACACCATGTGGTGGTGGTTGTCGTGCCGGTGGATCTCGTAGCGGGCGGCGCTGCGGGCGCCGGTGGCGACGCGTCGCAGCAGACCCGCATCGGTGAGCGCGTGCAGCACGTCGTAGACGGCCTGCCGCGACACCGTGCCGAGGCGCTCGCGCACCGCGGCGGCGATGTCATCCGCCTCGGCATGCTGACACTCGGCGACGACCGCGAGCGTCGCCAGCCGCGGAGCGGTGACGCGCAGACCCGCGGAGCGCAGGTCTTCAGCCATATCGGTCGTCATGACTCCAGGCTACTACGTTTTCTGGACCAGATCCAGAAGATGACTGCGTCAAACCTGTGTTACGCACGACCGTCGATTATTTTCTGACACACCGCGACCCGACCGCCATCTGCGGTCGGGTCGCGGCAGGTGATTCCCTCGTGTCAATCAGACACCGGCACGATCACCGCGGCTGCTTGCAGAGCCACGGGAACGTCGGCGCCACCCAGCAGAGGAAGGCGGGCTGGACCAACGGCGAGTTGGCGGAGACTCCCCCTTCGACAGCACGCTCCTGCGGGCTGGCGGTCGTGCTCTCGGCACCTGCATTGATGACGGCGGGACTCTCGGCGGCGAGCGCGGCGCTCGGCAGGGCGAAGGTGCCGGCGCAGAGAGCAGCCGCAGCGAGAAGGGTGGTCGCGGGGCGGGTGTACGAACGAAGCGAACGAGACATGACAGGACTCCTCGGGTGTATCTCCAGGTGAACGGGCAGTGAATGGCCCGACGACCAGGTGCGGACCCGCGCTCCACACACCGCAGTCGGATCTGGAGTCAGGAAGGGCCGCGGTCGTGCTCGCACACTACGCTGGGCACGATGGCTTCCCACGCGCACGACGCGACCGACGATGTCGTCACGGCGAGCCCCCGCGGCCGGCGCGACGACACTGCTCGTCGCGCCCACGCAGGTCCCATGTCTTCATCCGGAAGCCTCCTCGGCTCCCCTCGGCTCACCCTCAGCGCTGCGATTGCTCTCGCGTTCTTCCTCGCCGTGATCATCATCCCCACGACTTTCCCGTCAGGCGCGGCCTCCGTCCTCATGGGAATCGGGCTGAGCATCGGGGGCGGCCTGTCCATCACACGGCCCGTCGCCGGTGGGGTCCTCATCGGACTCGTCCTGACCGTTGCCATCCTGGATCCGCTGTCCTCACCCGGGCTCGGTGTACTGGTGCCGCCGATAGCACTCGCCGCCTGCGCGGGCGAGGGACGGCTGCTCCCGGGCATCGTCATCGGACTCTGGCACACGACGGTGATCACCGTGGCTGCCGAGCGCACCATGAACACGACCGCGGACCTGGTCACGAACGCCCTCGTCTGGATCTTCATGCTCACGGTCGCGTACCTCCTGGGCGCCCTGTGGCGCTCGATGATCCTGCGACTCGCCACCGAGCGCGCTCGCCATGCCTTCGACCTCGCCGAGCAGCGACGCGCCATCGCCCGCGACCTGCACGACACCGGCGTCCGGGCGATCACCGAGGTCATCCTGCTCGCGGAGACGGCCCAGCACGCCGACGGCGTCTCCGCCGCCGATGCGGAGGCCTTCGCGAGGATCTCGCGCACCGCTCGCCTCTCGACCGATGAGCTGCGCAGCCTCATGGACGCCCTGCGCACGGACGTTCCGGTCGACGGTTCCACGGATCCGACCGCCTACGGCGTCACGGTCCACGCGGCGAGCTGGGACGATGCGCTCCAGGCCGCGCGCGACCGCCTGCAGGCCGCTGACTTCACCGTGAATCTCAGCTCGGAGTCCGATGCACCGGTGCCGCCCTCGGCCACCCCTGTGCTCTCGCGCTGCCTGTGGGAGGTCGTGGCCAACGTGATCCGCCACGCCGACGACGAGTACCCCGTCGCGATCATGTCCGCGGCCATGTCGGATGGTGTGGAACTGCTGGTCCGCAATACGATCGACCACGACCCCGTCGTCCGTGTGGACGGCGGCGACGGTCTTCGGGGCCTCGGAGAGCAGCTCGAGGCCGTCGGCGGATCCCTCGAGACCCAGCGCGACGGGGACACCTTCCTCACTCGCATCCAGCTCCCCACCGACACCGGCCGATGACGGCCCGACCGGCCTTCGCGCCACATCGCCCCGAGAGGACGACGCCCCTATGATCACCGTGCTGATCTGCGACGACGACCCCATCGTCCGCACCGCTCTCGAGGGCTACCTCGCCCGGGAGGACGACGTGCACGTGGAGCGGTCGGTCGACAGCGCGGAGGCGGCTCTCGAGGTCCTGGACGCGGCGGCGCCCGACGTGGTGCTCATGGATCTGGTGCTGCCCGGCATGGACGGCATCGCCGCGACGCGGCGGATCAGCGCCCGTCCCGGAGCGCCCGCCGTCATGGTGCTCACAACCTTCGGCACCGAGGAGCAGGTCGCAGCGGCGATCAGCGCGGGCGCCGTGGGCTTCCTGCTGAAGTCGACCACCGCTGCGGCCCTCGCCGCGGCCGTGCGCGCGGCGGCGGTGCGCGCGGGCACCGTGATCACCCCGGAGCTCGCCGCGCACCTCGCCCAGACCGCGTCGAAGGAGAGCGGCGAGGGCTCCATCGCCCCTCAGGCCAGCGCTGAGCGCTCCCCCTCCCCCACGACGCACTCGGACAGAGGCACCTCGCCGGACGCCGCCGGCGGCTCGATGCCGCTCCCCGTGACGTCGCCGACGTCGGCCGACGCCGACGGGATCCAGGAGGCCGACGCCGCCGCGGCGCGCTTCGCCCTCACCGACCGCGAGCGTGACGTCCTCGAGCTCGTCTGCGAGGCGGAGTCCAACGCCCGCATCGCCGAGCGCCTGAGCCTCTCGGAGTCCACGGTGAAGTCGCACGTCGGCTCCCTGATGACGAAGCTCGACTGCTCCTCGCGCCTGCAGGTCGCCGTGCGCGCCTTCGAGCTCGGGCTGGTCTCGGCGCCGCATCGGCGGGGCTGACTCCCCCGCCTCGGCGGGAACGGCTCGCCACCTCAGGCCTCGGATGCAGAGAACGGCCCCACCCGATCCGGGTGGGGCCGTTCGTCATGCTCCGTGCGGAGCCGCCAAGGAGAATCGAACTCCTGACCTATTCATTACGAGTGAATCGCTCTGCCGACTGAGCTATGGCGGCCTGTCCGCCGCACGCGGTGGACCCGGCTACTCTACGAGACCGGCGCACACCGGCGCAAAGCGGAGCCGTGAGCGACGCGCCACACTGTCGGCGCATCGTTCGCCGTCCGTCAGCAGGTCAGGCCCTTCTGCGGCGAGGTGCCGTCCACGAGGTAGGCGTCCACGGCGTCCTCGACGCAGCCGCCGCTGCGGCCGTAGGCGGTGTGGCCGTCGCCGTCGAAGGTGATGAGCGTCGAGTTGTCGAGCTGGGAGTCGAGGCTCTTCGCCCACGCGTACGGGGTCGCCGGGTCGCGGGTCGTGCCGATCACGACGATCTGGTCGCTCCCCTTCGCGTGGACCTCGGCGGGCGCGCGCAGCGGCTTGACGGGCCAGGTGTCGCACATGGCCTGGGAATAGTCGGTCATCCCGGCGGCCGGGTACTCCTTCAGCAGCCGGGCGCTCTCCTGCTTCTGCCAGTCCAGGGAGGCCACCCCGGGGTGGTCCAGGCAGTTCACCGCGTTGATCGCGTACAGGTCGTTGCCCTTGTAGCTGCCGTCGTCCTGACGGCCGGCGGAGAGGTCGGCGAGCGCGAGCAGGGTCGAGCCGTCGCCGTCGGAGGCGTCGCTGAGCGCCTGCACGCCCAGGCTCCAGTACTCGTCGCTGTACATCATCATCTGCACACCGGCGGTCGCGAGCGCCCCGGTGAGCGGCCGGTCGGGGTCCTTGGTGCTGATCGGGTCGTCGGAGATGGAGTCGAGGAGGGCGGTGAGCTCCTTGGTGGCCTCCTCGGGCGTGGAGCCCGTGAGCGGGCAGTCGTCGCGCGCGATGCAGAACTTCGCGAACTGCTCGGTGGCCTGCTGGAAGCCCTTCGCCTGGCCCTCGACGATCTGGTCGCCGGTGAGGCTCGGATCCATGACGCCGTCGAGCACGAAGCGGCCCACGCGGTCCGGGTAGAGGTCGGCGTAGGTCGCCCCGAGGTAGGTGCCGTAGGAGAAGCCCAGGTAGTTCAGGGAGTCGTCGCCGACCGCCGATCGCAGCACGTCCATGTCCCGCGCGGCGGAGTAGGTGTCGAGGTAGGGCAGCAGGTCGCCGGAGTCCTTCTCGCAGGCGTCGGAGATCTTCTGCATCCAGTCCAGGGACTTCTGCAGGCCCTCCGGCGTGCCGCCGTCGTAGGTGTCCGCCCGGTACTCGTCGGTCTGGGAGTCGTCGAGGCATTCGATGCCCTCGGAGCGGGACACGCCCCGGGGGTCGAAGCTGATGAGGTCGTAGTTCTCGCGGACCTTCTGGCTGAACAGGTAGTCCGCGCTCTGGGCGAGGAAGTCGACGCCCGAGCCGCCGGGGCCGCCGGGGTTCGTCAGCAGCGACCCCTTCGCCTCGCCGGTCGCCGGCAGGCGCACGAGCGCGATCTCGACATCGCCCGCGCTGGGATCGTCCCAGGCCTTGGGGACCTTCACGGTCGAGCACTGCAGGCCCTGCACGGCGGCCTCGTCGAGCACGTCCTGCCCGCAGCCCTCCCAGACGGCGTCCTGGTCGTAGAAGTCGGCGTATGCGGAGTCCTCCGCGGGGTCAGACGGCAGGTCCTGCGCGTGGGACGTGCCGAGCTCGGCGAGCGCAGGACTCGCATCGCCCGAGCCGCCGCTCCCCGAGCCGCCGTCGCTCGATGAGCCCGCGTCCGAGGCGCCCGAGCGCCCGTCGGCCCCGTCCGCTCCCCCGTCCAGCAGGCTGCATCCGGAGACCAGGAGGGCCGTCGCGGCGGCGCCGGCGAGGACGCGCAGGGCGCCTCGGCGCGATCGGGTGCGCTGCATGGGGAAGCTCCTGGGGTGGGGGTGCGGGGTGCCCGCCCATCCTAGGGGCGGGCACCCGCGGAAGCCCGTTCAGACGGGCCCGTCGGCCGCCGGGTCAGCCGATCTCCCGGCGGGCCCAGCGCACGCCGCCGGCGACGAGTGGGATGAGGATCAGCAGCACGATCGCGCCGATCGCGGAGACGGTCACGTCGCCGCGGGCGAGAGTGTCCGCCGAGCTCGTGAGGTCGACGAAGCGCATGACGTCCGCGACGGTCTCCGAGCCGAGGACGGCCACCATGGAGGTCGCGACGGTGACCACGAAGGGCAGCACCACCGAGATCACCATCGCGAGCGCGGTGCCCTGCAGCAGGGCCGCGCATCCGGCGGCGAACAGGGTTCCCAGCAGGAGCTCGAGGCCGGTGCTGCGCAGCATGCTGCCGACGTTCTCGAACGTGGACCCGTCGCCCGAGATGGCGCCCACGAGGGAGCTGAGGCCCAGGGCGGCGCCGAGGCCGACGGCGGTGACGACGAGCGCGATGATCAGCGCGGCGACGATCTTGGACAGCAGCACGCCGGTGCGGCGCGGGCGCAGCAGGAAGGTCTGCTGGATCGCGCCGGGCCACTCCCCCACGACCGTGAGGACCGTGAGCACGGGCAGGACGATGCCGAGGACGAGGCCGACGGCGATGATCGAGCCGTAGGCGATCACCGGCGAGTCCTCGAGCAGCAGCGGCTGCAGGGCGGTCGAGAGCAGGGCCATGCCGAGCACGGCGACGGCGCTGACGATGAGCAGGATGCGCATGGCCAGGGTGTCGAGCACCTGGCGCAGGTCCAGCAGCGGCCGGAAGGTGCCGGGACCGGAGGCGCCGGCGGAAGTGCCCGCGGTCGCGAGCGCAGGGGATGCGGTGGTCATGATCAGGCCTCCTGGGAGGTGGTCGGTGCGGCGGCTGCGGCCGGCTCCGGTGCGGGACGCGGCGCCTGGCCGTCCTCGGTGAGGGAGAAGAAGACGTCCTCGAGGGAGCCGTCGCTCAGGCGCTGCAGATCGGTGAGGACGAGGCGGTGCTCGAGGGCCAGTCGTCCCACGTCGGCCGGCTCGAGGGCGAGGGTGAAGGAGCCGTCGCTGCCGCGGGTGGCGCCGACGCCGCTGGCCTCGACCGCGCGGGCCAGGGCCTCGGGGTCGAGAGCCGCGACGCGGGTGCCGCCCTGGGCGGTGACGTCCTCGAGGCTGCCCTCGGCGACGAGCCGTCCGTGGGCGATCATGGCGACGCGGTCCACGGTGGCCTGCACCTCGGCGAGCTGGTGGCTCGAGAGCAGCACGGTGCCGCCGGCGTCGGCGAAGGAGCGCAGGAGCCGGCGCATCCAGCGGATGCCCTCGGGGTCCAGGCCGTTCGCGGGCTCGTCGAGGATGAGAGCGGCGGGGTCGCCGATGAGGGCGACGCCGATGCCGAGCCGCTGACGCATGCCGTAGGAATAGCCGCGCACGCGCTTGCGGCCGGCTCCGGAGAGGCCCACCAGCTCCAGCACCTCGTCGGCGCGGGACGCCGGCATGCCGCAGGTGCGGGCGGCCAGGCGCAGGGTCTCCAGGCCGGTGCGGCCGGGGTGCAGGGTGCGGGCGTCGAGCATGACACCGATGACGCGCCCGGGCTGCGGGATCGTGCGGAAGGGCATGCCGCCCACGAGCGCCGAGCCCGCGTCGGCCTCGGCGAGGCCGGTGAGGATCCGCAGGGTCGTGGACTTCCCGGCGCCGTTCGGGCCGAGGAAGCCGGTCACCGTGCCGGGCTCGCACAGCAGGTCGAGGCCGTCGACGGCCGTCTGCTCTCCGTAGGTCTTGCGCAGGGACTCGATGCGCAGGTCGACGCTCGCGTCGGTCCGACGGGTCCCTGCGGGCCCGGTGGCGCGGGCCGCGGTGGGTGTGCTGGTGGTGGTCATGGCTCCACCCTGTCGGTCCAGGGGCCGGGCCCGGATCCTCCCGCGGGTCCGACGGCGACCGACTTTGGTCTCCTCGCACCCCCGTGCGGGGTCGGCCGAAGGTACGGCCTCACGGTGCCTGTCCCGGTCCCGCCCCTGGTTACAGTTGCCCGATGGAGGAGTGCGGATGAAGCGGCGGGCGGCATCGGAGGAGCGCGCCGTGCGCGAGCCCAGGACCGGGGGCCGCGACCCGGACGGCGCCGGGTGGGTCGAGCGCGCCTGGGTGGATGTCGTGCTCGTCGTCGCCGTGCTCGCCGAGGCGGTCGCGCGCGCCGTCTGGCACGTGCCCTTCAGCCACGGCGACGACCCGGTCGCGATCGGCGTCGGAGTGCTGGCCGGCCTCGCCCTCCTCGCGCGGCGCCGCACCTGGCGCTGGCTGCTGCCGCTCGTGCTCGTGGTCAACGTGCTGGGCGCCTCCCAGGTGGTGCTCGCGATCGCCTCCTTCGCGCTCGCAGGCCGCCTGCGCGGACGCTGGCAGCCCCTCGGGGCGATGGCCCTCGCGGTGCTCACGGGCGTGCTCCCCCACCTCGCGAACCCGCTGCGTCCCGCGGTGGCGGGCGCGCTGGTGAGCGGTCTGGTCGCGGCGATCGCGGCGGTCGCGGGGATGTACCTGCGCGCCCGCGCCGACCTGCTCGCGGAGCTCACGGCGCGCGCGGAGGAGGCCGAGCACCGCCGGTCGACGGCCGAGCAGGACGCCCGACGGGCCGAGCGCACGCGCATCGCCCGGGAGATGCACGACATCGTCGCCCACAAGATCTCGCTGGTCGCGCTGCAGGCCGGTGCGCTCGAGGTGAACCAGAACCTCGAGCGCGAGGAGGTCTCGCGCTCGGCCGGGCTGATCCGCCAGACCGCGGCCGACGCCCTCTCCGAGCTGCGCGAGGTGCTGGGCGTGCTGCGCGGCGAGGAGGAGGTCGCCCCGCTGAACCCGCAGCCCACCTGGGAGGACGTGCGCCGCCTCGTGGAGTCGACGAAGGAGGCCGGGGTGCAGGTCGAGCTGTTCGACTTCATCGACGACCCGGTCCCCGACGCCCTCGCCCGCACCGCCTACCGGGTGGTGCAGGAGGGGCTGACGAACATCCACAAGCACGCGCGGCACACGCGGGCGCGGATCGCGCTGATCGGCGAGCCGGGCGACGACCTGCTCATCGAGATCAGTAATGTGCTCCCGAAGGGGTTCACGACGGATCTGCCCGGGGCGCGGGTGGGTCTCTCGGGCATCGAGACGCGGGTGACGCATGCCGGCGGCACGATCACGTCGGGCCCCACGGACGACGGACGTTTCGAGGTGAAGGCGGTGATCCCGTGGCCGAATCCGCAGGGATGAACGAGAGCCCGGCGGGCACCGGGGTGAAGAGGATCGCCCTGGTCGACGACGACTCCCTGGTGAGGGCGGGGCTCGCGATGATCCTGGGCGCGGATCCGGGCATCGAGGTCGTCGGCGAGGGGTCCGACGGCAACCAGGCGGTCACGCTCGTGCAGAAGCACCGGCCCGACGTGCTGCTGATGGACGTGCGCATGCCGGGCATGGACGGCATCGCCGCGACCCGCGCGGTGTGCGCCCAGTCGGAGCCGCCGAAGATCATCATGCTCACGACCTTCGACATGGACGAGTACGTCTTCGAGGCCCTCGAGGCCGGGGCCAGCGGCTTCCTGCTCAAGGACACTCCCCCGCAGGACCTGATCCGCGCCGTGCACGTGGTCGCCCAGGGGGACGCGATGCTCGCTCCCACCGTCACCCGGCGCATGCTCTCGCACTTCTCGCAGTCCAATCCCGGGACGCGCAGCGCCGAGCACGACGGCCTGGATCAGCTCACCGAGCGCGAGACCGAGGTGCTGGGGGCCGTCGGCGCCGGACTGTCGAACGCGCAGATCGGCGAGCGGCTGTTCATGAGCGAGGCCACCGTGAAGGCGCACGTGTCGAAGATCTTCGCGAAGCTCGACTGCTCGAACCGCGTCCAGATCGCGATCATCGCCCACGAGGCCGGGCTCAGTGACGGCCTCGACGCCCCCGACTGAGGGCGTCGACAGCGGGCGTCGACAGCGGGCGTCAGCAGAGAGCGTCGACCGCGGGGCCGACGGGCTCAGCCCCAGCCGAGCTCGTGCAGACGCGACTCGGAGAGCCCGAACAGATGGCCGAGCTCGTGGAGCACGGTCACCCGGATCTCGGCGACGAGCGCCTCGCGGCTCGCGCTCACGCGCTGCAGGGGTCCGCGGAAGATGAGGATCCGATCGGGCTCGATGTAGCTGTCGAAGACGCTGCGCTGGTCCAGCGGGATGCCGTGGTAGATGCCCAGCAGCTCGGTGGCCTGGTGCCCGTCTCGTGCCGGATCGGGCTCCTCCTCGATGAGGATGACGACGTTCGACTCGGCGATCAGGCGCGCGGTCTCGTCCGGGAGCGAGTCGAGGGCGTCGTCGACGGCCTCCTCGAAGTCCTCGCGGCTGATGGCGATCATGCGTCCATCGAACCATTGCCGCCCGTGCCCGTGCCGCCCGCGGCGGGTTCGAGGGCTGCGGGCTCGAGCGCGGCGAGGACCTCGCGACCGCGCTCGGTGCGGGGGAACTCCTCGATGATGCGCGCGAGGTCCTCGCGGTCGGTGGCCGCGCCGAAGGCGCCCGCGAAGGGCTGCAGCCGCACGCCGCTGCGCAGGTCTCCGATCACGAGCGGATCGAAGCCGAGGGCGTCGATCAGACGGGCCGCCCTGTCGGCGTCGGCCGGGGCGCCCGCGATCGCGATCGCGAGGCGATCGGGATCCCCGGCGGGGCGAGCCCTCTCGTCGAGGTCGTGGTAGCCCATGTGGTTCAGCGCCTTCACCACGCGGGCCCCCGCCAGATGCTCCTGCACGAGCTCGCTCGTGGACGCGGCCGGCCCGCCGAGCTCCTCGCTCGCGCCGTCGGTCTCCCACCAGTGGTTCATCGCGTCGATCACGAGCGTGCCGCGCAGCGCGTCCACCGGCAGCTCGCGGAACCTGCCCAGCGGCAGGGCGAGGATCACGGCATCCGCCTCGCGAGCGGCCTCCTCGGCGCGCACCGCACGCGCACCGGGGGCGAGCACCGAGGTGATCAGGGCGATCGCCGCCGGATCCCCGGATCCGGAGATCAGCACCTCGTACCCCGCCTCGAGCGCGCGACGGGCGAGGACCGTGCCCACCTTCCCCGCGCCGAGGATCCCGAGGGGGCGGATCGGCGCGGAGGAGCCTGCGCTATCCCCACTCATGACGCCGCGTCCTCGCCGGAGCGCTCGGAGTCGGCGAGCATCTCGCGGACCATCGGCACCACCTGCGAGCCGTAGAGCTCGACGGACTGGCGGCGCAGCGAGGGCAGGTTCTGACCCGCGGTGTAGATGAAGTCGAAGCGCTGGACGTCCAGGGCGCGGATGTTGCGCACCATCTTCTCGGCGACCGTGCGGGGAGACCCCACGTACAGCGCGCCGTGCTCGACCTCCTGGAGGAAGTGCTCCCTGGTCATGGCGGGCCAGCCGCGCTCGGCGCCGAGGCGGGCGTTGTGGGCCCGGTACGCCGGCCAGTACTCCTCGAGTGCCTGCTCGTCCGTGGCGGCGATGTGCCCGTGGGAGTGCATGCCGACCTGCTGGCGCGCCACGCCGAGCTGGTCGGCCGCGCGGTGGAAGAGGTCCACGTAGGGGGCGAAGCGCTGGGGCTCGCCGCCGATGATCGCGAGCATGAGCGGCAGGCCGTGGGCGGCGGCGCGCACGACGGACTGCGGGGAGCCGCCCACGCCGATCCAGGTGGGGATGCCGCCCTCATGGTCGGTGCGCGGATAGACCTGCGCATCCTGCAGTCCGGGACGCGTGCTCCCGGACCAGGTGACGGGCTGCTCCTTCATGAGCTCGATCCACATGCCGAGCTTCTCCTCGAAGAGCACCTCGTAGTCCTCCAGGGAGTACCCGAACAGCGGGAAGGACTCGGTGAAGGACCCTCGACCCAGGATGACCTCGGCGCGGCCGTCGGAGAGGGCGTCGACGGTGGCGAAGCGCTGGTAGACGCGCACGGGATCGTCGGAGCTGAGGACCGTGACGGCGCTCGAGAGGTGAATGCCCTGGGTGCGCGTGGCGAGGCCGGCGAGCAGGGTCTCCGGGGCGGAGATCGCGTAGTCGTCGCGGTGGTGCTCGCCGACGGCGAAGACGTCGAGCCCCGTCTGGTCCGCGATGATCCCCTCCTCGAGGACGTGCCGGAGCGACGCGGCCTCTCCGAGGGGCCGTCCCTTCTCATCGACCATGACGTCCCCGAAGGTGTCGACGCCGAGCGTGATCCGGTCCATGTGCTCTCCTCCTCGTGCCGCGGGATCCCAGCATGATGCCGGGTCGTTGACACGTCAACTATTTTGCGGGGCCGCTTCTTCCCCCGGCGGTCCCGATGTCGCGTACGCCGCATCGACCCGGAAGGCGGTCGCGACCGCCGCGGAGCGATCGGTATGCTTCCCCCGGGCCCCCATCGTCTAGCGGCCCAGGACACTGGCCTTTCACGCCGGCGACACGGGTTCGAATCCCGTTGGGGGTACGACTGGACGACTCCGGATCCGGGGTCGGGACCACCGCCGCGAACACCGGGAACGGGCACTGCGAGGTGTTTCACAGGCCGAGTGGTCGAGGGCCCCGAAAAGGTCCGGTAGAGTTGTCCAGGTCGGAAACGCGAGAGCGCGGACGACGAGAATGGCCCTGTAGCTCAGTTGGTTAGAGTGCCGCCCTGTCACGGCGGAGGTCGCCGGTTCAAGCCCGGTCAGGGTCGCCCCGCACGAGAGGCCCCGGAGCAGATGCTCCGGGGCCTCTCGTCGTATGAGGCTGTCGCCCGTCGTCCTCTGCATGCCCACCGGCGGCGCGCGCGTCCTAGGGTCGAAGGATGAGCACGCACCTCCGCAACCACCGCATCCGCCTCGCAGCGCGCCCGCATGGGGAGCCCACCGGCGAGGACTACCAGCACGACGTGGTGGAGCTCCCGTCCCCCGCCGACGGGCAGGTCCTCCTGCGCACGCGATTCCTCTCCCTCGACCCGTACGTGCGCGGGCGGATGAGCGACGCCGAGTCCTACGCCGCACCCATGGAGATCGGGGACGTGATCGTGGGCGCGACCGTGTCGGAGGTCGTCGAGTCCGCCGCCGACGGCTTCAGCGCCGGCGACACGGTGCTCTCCTACGGCGGCTGGCAGGAGTACAGCGTGGAGGCGGCGGAGGGCCTGCGCCGCCTCGACCCCGCGAGCGCGCCCGTCACCACCGCGCTCGGCGTGCTGGGGATGCCCGGCTTCACCGCCTACGCCGGGCTGCTCGCGATCGGCAGGCCGCAGCCCGGGGAGACCGTGGCCGTGGCCGCCGCCACGGGCCCGGTGGGCTCCGCCGTGGGCCAGATCGCGCGGCTCCTCGGAGCGCGCGCGGTGGGCATCGCCGGCGGCGAGCGCAAGGTCGAGCGCATGCGCGAGCTCGGATTCGACGCCGCGCTGGACCACCGGGCGCCCGACCTCGGCGACCGCCTCGCCGACGCCGCGCCCGACGGCATCGACGTGTACTTCGAGAACGTCGGCGGCGCCGTCTGGGACGCCGTGCTCCCCCACCTCAATGAGTTCGCGCGCGTCCCCGTGTGCGGCCTCGCCGCGAGCTACAACGCGACAGCCCTCCCCGCGGGGCCCGACCGCAGCGGCGAGCTGATGGGAGCGGTGCTGCGCAAGAGCCTGACGCTGCGAGGCTTCATCCAGCGCGAGTTCGCGCCCACGATGTTCGAGGACTTCCTTCGGGACATGACCGGCTGGGTCGCGAGCGGACAGGTCCACTACCTGGAGGACACCCACGAGGGACTGGACAGCGCCCCCGACGCCTTCCTGGGGATGCTGCGCGGCGCGAACCTCGGGAAGACGATAGTGCAGATCTCCTGACGCGCCGCCCCGTGGCATGCCTCTCACCCGCGCCGTCAGGTTGGGAGCACCGCACGCCGACTGCTAGCCTTGTCGTCGGTCGCCCTCGGCGATCACGGCTCTGTAGCTCAGTTGGTAGAGCGTTCGACTGAAAATCGAAAGGTCACCGGATCGACGCCGGTCGGAGCCACCGCCAGAGGCCCTCATGCACACGCGTGAGGGCCTCTTCTCATGCGCCCCCGCCACCGCAGCTCGACGCCTCCCGCGCGTGCTGGAATGGCCGGGTGACGTACTTCTACCGCCCGTCCGAGGGACACCGGCTCCCCCACGATCCGTTCAACGCCATCGTGGCACCGCGGCCCATCGGGTGGATCGCCACCGTCGACGCGCACGGCGCGAGGAACCTCGCGCCGTACTCGTTCTTCAACGCCCTGAACTACCGTCCCCCGCTGATCGGCTTCTCCAGCAACGGCTGGAAGGACACCGTGGCCAACTGCGAGGCGACCGGGGAGTTCACCTGGAACCTGGTCTCGCGTGCGCAGGCCGAGCAGATGAACTCCTCCTCGACCACCGCCGAGGTCGACGAGTTCGACGCCGCGGGCATCGTCGCCGCACCCTCGATCGAGGTCGGGCCCCCACGGGTGGCCGCCTCGCCGGTGAGCTTCGAGTGCAGGGTCACGCAGATCATCGACCTGCGGACCTCGGCCGGCGGCTCCTCGGGCTCGTGGTTCACCGTGGGCGAGGTCGTGGGCGTGCACCTGGAGGAGTCCGTCCTGGTGGACGGCGTCTTCGACACGGTCGCGGCCGATCCGGTGCTGCGCGGCGGCGGGCCCACCGCGTACTTCGGCATCGATCGGGAGCTGCGCTTCGACATGCGTCGGCCGGACTGAGCGGGCATCCGGACGGCTCCTGCCCTCAGATGCCGTCCTCGTCGCGGCCGCGACGCTCGACGACGTCCTCGAGCTCCTTCTCGGTCTCGTCCTCGAGGTCGATGTCGAGGTCCAGCGACGTGGGTCCGCTCTCGTCCTCGGGCTCGTCCCAGTTCGAGAGGTTCGAGAGGTCCGCGTGCTCGTGGGCGCCGCCCACCACGTTCTCGGGGAAGCGCTCCGGGGACTCCTCCTCCCCCAGGTGCGGGCCCTGGGACTCGTCGACGAAGCCGTCCTCGTCGTCGTCCTCGTCGAAGGTCGACGCGAGGCGCGGGGTGAGCTCGTCGATCGTGTAGGCGCTGCCGGAGACGAAGCCGCGGCGGAACGCGGCCCGCCCCACCATCGTGCTCGAGACCGTCACGGTGGCCATCTGCGCGAGCATCACCAGCAGCATCGACCCGGCGATCGTCCAGCTCCCGGCGATCAGCGCCGTCCCGGCGAGGACGAGCAGCAGGCCGACGGTCTGGGGCTTGGAGACGGCGTGCATGCGCCGCAGCACGTCGCTGAAGCGCTCGAGACCGATCGAGGCGACCAGGGCGAACAGCGCGCCGAGCGCGATGAGCACCAGTCCGATCACGTCCATCGCGCTCATCGGCCCTCACCCCCGGAGTCATCGCCGCTGCCGCCGGATGCGCGGCCGTCGGTTGCGCGGCCGTCAGATGCCTGGGCACTCGGCCCGGACTCGTCGGTGTGGTCGTCGGACTCGTGCACGTCGAGGCCCGAGGCGTGGGACCCGGCGGCCGGGCCCGGCAGGCGCGGTGCCGCTCCTCCCGCGACGTCGTGGGGCCCGACGGGGCGCGCGGAAGCGTGCGGGCCCGGCCCGTCGTCCGTGAACGGGGCGCGGACCGCCGGGGCCCCGTCGGACTCCGCGTCGTCCCGTGCCGTGCCGTCCAGCTCAGCGCCGCCCGGCTCAGCGCGGCCCGGCTCAGCGCCGTCCGGCTCCGCGCCGTCGAGCTCCGCACCGTCACCGGCGGCGTCGACCGCCTCCTCGACGGCGCCCTTGGCGTCCGTGCCCTCCGCGTCGGCGGCCTCCGCGCTGGGCGGGTCCGAGGAGAGCGTGTCCGATTGCAGCGCGTCGGGGTCCTCCGGCGGGCGGGCCACACCGGACCTGACCCGGTCGCGGGAGACGAAGCGGGCGACGGCGAGCGTGCCGACGAAGGCGAGCGCGGTCAGCCCGAGCATCGGCGCCACCCCGTAGCTCGTCCCCGTCGCCGCCGTGTACAGGGCCATCCCCGCGACCACCAGGACGATGAGCATGTCCGAGGCGACGGCGCGGTCCAGGATCGTCGGGCCGACGATCATCCGGTGCACGGCCGGCAGCGCGGCGAGCGCGAGGACCCCCGCGATCACCATCAGCACCACGTCGAGCGCGTCCGCGTTCCCGGCGATCATCGCAGCCCCGCCCCCTCGAGCACCTCGCCGCGGGCGAGTGCCCGCAGCAGGCGCAGCTCCTGGCGCCGGGCCCGCTCGCGCGCCTGCTCGGCGCCCTCCTCGTCGCCCACGCCGATGACGTGCAGGAACAGGGTCCCCGTGGCACGCTGCGCCTCGACGACCACGGACCCGGGGATCAGCGTGGACAGCGCGGCGGTGAAGGTGAGGAACAGGTCGGAGCGCGAGGCGAGCTCGACGGCGATCACGGCCGTGGGCGGCTCCGGCCCGGGCCGCACCGCCCACCAGGCGATCTGCACCGCCGAGACGGTCATGTCCCACAGGAACCGCGCCACCAGCCACACGAAGGCGAGCGGCCGCAGCGTCACCTCGCGCGCCATCGACGGCAGTGGGAAGAGCACGTAGACGAGCACGGCCACGACCAGGCCGCCCAGCACGTCGGACGCGGAGAAGCCGCCCCACAGCAGGCACCAGAACACGGTCGCGACCAGCAGGCCCAGCCAGCGGCTCGGCAGCTCGCGCAGCATCCCCCTCATCGCTCCTCCACCCGCGTGCCGTCGTCGCCGATGCGCCAGGCGAGCTGGTCGGCCGCATCGTCGCCGAGCACCGCGCTCACGTAGGGACTGCGGTCCAGCACCGAGCGGGCCGCCTCGTCGGTGAAATGCATGAGCGGTCCCGCGAGCACGGTCAGCAGCAGCGAGACCACGACGAGCGCCCCGGTCGCGCCGTACATGAGGGCCGGCACCCTCTCGCCGTCCTTCTCGATGTCCGCGCCCTGCGGCGCCTTCTGCCAGAACGCGCGGTTCCAGATCTTCGCGATCGCGTACAGCGTGAGCAGGCTCGTCAGCACGCTGATCACGACCAGGATCCACGAGGCCGTGTTGCCGCGCTCGATGCCGGCCTCCACGAGGCCCACCTTGCCCAGGAACCCGGAGAAGGGCGGGATGCCCGAGAGGTTCATCGCGGGCACGAAGAAGATGACGGCGAGCAGCGGGGCGGCCTTCGCGAGCCCTCCCAGGCGCCCCAGGTTCGTGGTGCCGGCGCGGTGCTCGATGAGCCCGGCGGCCAGGAACAGCGTCGACTGCACGGTGATGTGGTGGGCGACGTAGTAGATGGTCGAGGCGATCGCGAGGCGGGTGGTGACGCCGATGCCGAAGAGCATGAAGCCCATGTGCGAGACCAGGGTGAAGGACAGCACGCGCTTGAGGTCGGTCTGCGCGACCGCGCCCAGGATCCCGATCACGAGGCTCGCCCCGGCGGCCGCGAGCAGCAGGGTCTCCAGCTGCGAGGCCGGGAACAGCAGGGTCTCGAGCCGGATGATCGCGTAGATGCCCACCTTCGTGAGCAGTCCCGCGAACACGGCCGTGACCGGTGCGGGCGCGGTCGGGTACGAGTCGGGCAGCCACGCGCTCAGCGGGAAGATCGCGGCCTTGATCGCGAAGGCGACCAGCAGCATCAGCTCGAGCCCCATGCGCGTGGAGTCCGGCAGCTGGTCCAGGCGCACGGCGAGCTCGGCCAGGTTCACCGTGCCCACGGCCGCGTACACCGCGGCGATGCCGGCCAGGAAGATCACCGAGCTCAGCAGCGAGACGATCACGTAGGTGGTCGCGGCGCGGATGCGGCTCGCGGACCCGCCCAGGGTGAGCAGCACGTAGCTCGCGGCCAGCAGGATCTCGAAGCTCACGTAGAGGTTGAACAGGTCCCCCGCGAGGAACGCGTTGGAGACGCCCGCGACCAGCACCAGGTACGTCGGATGGTAGATCGCGACGGGCGTGCGCTCGGTGTTCTCGCTGACGGACTGCGCGCTCGAGTACACGAGCACGGCGAGGGTCACGACGCTCGAGACGACGAGCATGAGGGCCGTCAGCCTGTCGGCCACCAGCACGATCCCGAGCCGCGGGGTCCAGCTCGCGATCTGCAGCACGAGCGTGCCGTCGACCGTGACCCGGTAGCCGATGGCGAGGGCGACCGCGAGGATCGCGACCAGGGTCGTCGTGGAGACCGCGCGCTGCAGCGCCGCGTGGTGGCGCAGGATCAGCGTGAACGCGGCGCCGCCGAGCGGCAGCACCACGGGCAGGGCGAGGAGCAGGGCGACGCTCATGCGCGGTCCTCCTGGTCCTCGGTCGGTTCTCCGGAATGCTCTCCGGACTGCTCTGCGGGCTGGTCCTCGGGCCCGTCCTCGGGCTGGTCCTCGGCCTCGTCGGCCTCCGTGTAGTCCTGGGGCACGTCCTGGTCGCCCGTGAGGTCCTCTCCCAGCGGGTTCTCCTCCTCCTCGGGGGCGCGCAGCCCCTGCGACGCCTTGATAGCGCCGCGCCGGGCGTCCTCGTCGAGGGCGTCGGCCCAGCCCACCTCGATGCCCTGCCCGGTGCGGGCGCGGGAGCGGCGCAGCACGCGGCGGTCCTCGACGTCGTCGGGCACCTCGTCATGGCCGAACAGCTGCCAGGCCCGGTAGGCCAGCGCCATCACGAACGCGGTCACCCCCAGGGTGATGACGATCGCCGTGAGCACCATCGCGAAGGGCAGCGGGTCGGTCATCCGCTCCGGATCGTCGGTCCCCTCGAAGGGCGGCGAGCCCCACGGGCCCGCGGCGAGGATGAACAGGAGGTTCACCCCGTTGCCGAGCAGCACGAAGCCCAGGATGATGCGGGTCAGCGTGCGCTCGAGCACGAGGTAGACGCCGCAGGCGATGAGGACGCCGGCGGTGAGGACGAGGGCGAGGCTCACGGTCATCCGTCCTCCGCCTCCTGGTGCAGATCGATCTGGGAGCCCAGGCTGCGCAGGATGTCGAGGACCACCCCGATCACCACGAGGTACACCCCGATGTCGAACAGCAGCGCCGTGGGCAGGTGCACCTCGCCGAGCACGGGCATGTGGATCACGGGCGTCGCGGTCGAGAACACGCTGCCGCCGAAGGCGACGGGCACCACGCCGGCGAGCACGGCCGTGGCCATGCCGACGCCCAGCACGAGACCCGCCTGGACGGGAGCGGCCTCGGAGAGCTCGTAGCGGCCGCCCGCGATGTAGCGCAGGGTCAGCGCGATGCCCGCGACCAGCCCGCCCGCGAAGCCGCCGCCGGGATGGTTGTGCCCGGCCATCAGCAGGTACACCGAGAACATCATCATCAGCGGGAACGACAGCCGGGTGACGACCTCGAGGACCACCATGCGCCGCTGCGGGGCCAGGGTGCGCCCGGCCGAGAGCCACGTGCGCCAGCGGTTGCCGGCCACGTCCTCGGGCCTCGTGTCGAACTCCAGGAGGTTGCGCGGCAGCTCCTCGTCGACCCGCCGGTTCCAGATGGTCCGGCCGGACCCCACGCTGCTCACGCGCGAGATCGCCTGCTCGCGACGGGTCACGAAGATCAGGGAGGCGACGCCCGTGGCGACCACGAGCAGCACGGAGATCTCGCCGAAGGTGTCCCACACGCGGGCATCCACGAGGGTCACGTTGACGACGTTGTGGCCGCCGCCGATCGTGTACGCGGCCTCGATGAGGTCCTTGCCCAGCGGCGACTGGGTGCGCGCGGCCGCGGCGTAGACCGCGACGCCGCACATGGCGGCGGCGGTGCCGATCGCGATCGCCCAGCGCACCCAGCGGTCCAGGTCCAGCGGCCGGCGCGAGAAGTACACGGGCAGGCGGCGCAGGGCGAGCACCAGCACGACCGTCATCATCGTCTCCACGAGCACCTGCGTCATGGCGACGTCCGGCGCACCGGCGAGCAGGAAGTACACGGCCACGACGTACCCGGTGACGGTGATGAGGAAGACCGCGCGCAGGCGCCGACGGGCCCGGGCCGCGCCGATCGCGGCGACAGCCGCGACCACGAGCAGCAGGATCTCGACGGGGGTCACGAAGGGCACGAGGTTGTCCGGCACCGGGTTCTGCCAGATCAGGATGGGGGCGGCGAGCGCGATCGTCACCACGAGCATCGTGCCCAGGGTGAAGGGGAGCGAGCCCCTCTGGTAGAGCGGGGTGACGAGGATGGCGAGGCCGTCGACCGCGCGCATGATCGCGCGGAAGCCGCGCTCGGCGTCGAGCAGTACCCCGATCCGGTGCTCGCTCCAGCGCTGCGGGGAGACGGCGCGCTGGAGGCGCTCGAGCGGGCGGGCGAGGACGACGAGGACGGCGCCGAGCCCGAGGGCGAGACCGCTGAGCGCGAGGGGCACGCCCACGTGCGGGAGCATCGTGAGGTGCACTGCCCCGTGCTCCGCGTGCTCCCCCAGCGCGGGGACCGTCTCGGAGAAGCCGCGGAGCACCTGCTCGAACGGATGGCTCGCAAGTGGCAGGGCCAGGCTCGCGACGACGATCACCGCGGGCGGCGCCCAGAAGCCCCAGGGGATCCGCACGGCCCGCACGGGCGGCGCGCCGCCCGCCCGGCCGAAGGCGCCGACGACGAAGCGCCAGGAGTAGGCGACGGTGAGGATCGAGCCCGCGACCAGAGCGATCAGCAGCACCCTCTGGCCGGTCCCGCCCTCCCAGAGCGCCGTGAAGATGGCCTCCTTGGCGACGAAGCCCAGCAGCGGCGGGACCGCCGCCATGGAGGCCGCGGAGAGCACGCCGATCACGGCGACCACGGGCGCGACCCGCCACACCCCCGAGAGCATGCGCAGGTCGCGGGTGCCGAACTTCTTGTCGATGATGCCGACGGCCATGAACAGCGGCGCCTTGAAGGCGGCGTGGGCGACGAGCATCGCCGTCGCGGCGAGGGCCGCATCGGGCGTGGCCAGCCCCGCGACGGCCATCAGGAAGCCGAGCTGGGAGACCGTCCCGTAGGCCAGCAGCAGCTTGATGTCGGTCTGGCGCAGGGCGCGCCACCCGCCCAGCAGCATCGTCGCCGCGCCGAGCACCGCGATCACCGTCCCCACGGAGGGGACGTGCGCGATCGCCGGGTCGAGCCGCAGCACCATGTAGACGCCCGCTTTCACCATCGCCGCCGCATGCAGGTAGGCGGAGACGGGCGTGGGGGCGGCCATCGCCCCGGGCAGCCAGAAGTGTGTGGGGATCAGCGCCGACTTGCTCGCGGCCCCGGCGGTGATCAGCAGCAGGGCGGTCACGAGGAAGGCGTCGGGAGCACGCCACATGGGGTCCTCGACGATCGCGGCGAGGCTCAGGGTGCCCGCGCGCTCGCCGAGCATGAGCAGGCCGACGAACATCGCGAGCCCGCCGGCGGTCGTCGAGATCAGCGCGTTGATCGCGGCGCGGCGCGAGGCCTGCTTCTCGGCGTAGTGTCCGATCAGCAGGTACGAGAAGATCGTGGTGAGCTCCCAGAAGACGAACATCACCATGACGTCGTCGGCCAGGACCAGTCCCACCATCGCCCCGGCGAAGGCGGTGAGCACGCCCGCGAAGCGTCCCAGCCCCGGCTCCGTGTCCTTGAAGTAGCGCGCGCAGTAGAGCAGCACGAGGGTGCCGACCCCGGTGGCCAGCAGCGCCATCACCCAGCTGAGCGTGTCGAGCCGGAAAGTCAGGGAGATCCCGAGCTGCGGGATCCAGGGCACGGACTCGACGCGGGGCTCCTCGGCGAGGTGCGCCGGGGACATGCTCGCGAGCCAGACGGCGCTGAGCGCCGGGACCACGGCCAGCGGGTAGAACGCGTTGCGCCCGATCGCGCGCACCGCAACCGGGCCCAGGAGGGCGGCTGCGAGGTGGGCGATGAGCACAAGGAGCACACGCTCTCCGTCCGTGGTGGGGGCGGGGGATCATGAGTATTTTATCTGCTCGCCCTGGGGCGGCGCTGGGCCTTCGGATGTCGGGCATCTTGCACCGATCCGCCCACGGATCGGGAATACGGCGCGGCGCGCGCCCTAGAGTGCTCCCATGGCCTCCCCCACCGCCGGGTCCGACTCCCCCGGGCCGTCCGGGCCCGCCTCCTCCGCGCACTCCCCTGCACACTCGTCCCCCGCCTCCTCCGCGCGCGGGGGACGCCGGGCGAAGGTCTCCTTCGCGCTCTGGGACGGGGGCATGTCCGCCTTCAGCTCCGTGATCCTCACCTTCGTGTTCGCGACCTACGTGACCAATGCCGTCGCGACCGAGGGCGCCGTGGGCGCGGACGCCCTGAAGGCCGCCCAGGACCACGGCTCCCAGGTGCTCACCTCGTGGCAGGCGGTGGGCGCGGTCGCGATCGCCCTGCTCGCGCCGCTGCTCGGGAACCTCGCCGACTCCGGCGGAGCCCGCAACACCCTGCTGCGCGTCACGACCCTCGCGACCGTGGTGACCGTGGCGCTGATGCCGCTGATCGCCCGGGACCCGGCCTTCCTCACCCTGGGCGCGGCGCTGATCGCCCTTGGCGTGGTGTTCTCCGAGCTCGCCGGGGTGTTCGTGAACTCCGTGCTGCCGGAGATCTCGACGCCCGCGGACCGCGGCCGCGTCTCGGGCACCGCGTGGGCGGTCGGCTACTGGGGATCGATCGTCTGCCTGGGCCTGGTCCTCGTGCTGTTCGTGATGCCGGGGACGGGGATCCTCGGGATCACCGGGGACGAGGGCTGGAACCTGCGGGCGATCCCGGTGTTCGTCGCCGTCTGGATCCTGCTGGGCACCCTCCCGCTCATGCTGTGGGCGCCGCGGCACCATGGGAGGGCCGAGCTCGAGGGCCGGATCCCGGCCGACGGGCCCCGCGGGGCCGGTGGCGCCCGGGTCCGCTGGACCCCGTGGCAGGGCTACGCGACGATCGTGCGCCGCGTGGTCCGGGCCTTCCGCGAGGAGCCCGTGACCCTCGCCTACCTCGTCGCCTCCGCGATCTACCGCGACGGCCTCGGCGCGGTGTTCTCCGTGGCCGGTGTCCTCGCGGCCAACGCCTACGGCTTCTCGACCGTGCAGGTGATCGTGTTCGGGATCGCCGCGAACCTCGTCGCCGGGATCGGCGTCTTCGTGGGCGGCCGGATCGACGACCGCGCGGGCTCGCGCGCCGTGATCATCGCGGGCTGCGCGGCGATCGTGGTGCTGGGCCTGGTGGTCCTCGCGATCGACGCGCCGATCGTGTTCTGGGTCGCGGGGCTCGCGATCTGCCTCTTCGTCGGCCCCGTGCAGTCCTCCTCGCGGAACCTGCTCACGCGGCTCTCGGCGCCCGGCCACGAGACGGAGAACTTCGGCCTCTACGCGACCACCGGACGCGCGCTCGGCTTCCTCGGCACCGCGGCGTTCTCGCTCACCGTGTGGCTGTTCCACGACACCCGCATGGGCATCCTCGGGATCATCGTCGTGATCGCGCTCGGTCTGATCGCCTTCGTGCCGATCCGGCTCGGCGCGGCGGGGCGCGCGGGCGACCTCGCGCCGGCCGCTCAGCCGTCGACGAGCGTGACCTCGAAGGAGTAGCGCGAGGCGCGGTAGACGTGGTGGCCGTACTCGATGACGGCGCCGTCGTTCGCGAAGGACTTGCGGTCCATGGTCAGCAGCGCCGCCCCGACGGTCTCCCCCAGCAGGGCCGCGTTCTCCTCGTCGGCCGTGATCGCGCCGATCCTCTGATGGCCGACGGCCGTGGCGATCCCGCGCTCCCGCAGCGCCGCGTACAGGCCCTTCTCGAGCAGGTCCTCGCGGCTGGGGGCGATGCGCTCGGGCAGGGTGTTGCGCATGACGGCCAGCGGCTCGTCGTCCGCGTAGCGCACGCGCATGAGGTCCAGGACGAGCTCCCCGGTGTCCAGCAGCAGACGCCCCGCCGCTTCGGCCGTCGGCCGTCCGATCCGGTACTCGAGGACCTCGGTGCGCGGATGCTTGCCCTCGCGGGCGAGGTCGTCGTACAGGGACGTCAGCGCCACCGGACGGTTCACCTGGGACTCGACGACCTGGGTGCCCACCCCGCGCTTGCGCACGAGCAGCCCCTTGTCCACGAGCTCCTGGATGCCCTGGCGGACCGTGGGGCGCGAGAGGCCGAGGCGGCCGGCGAGCTGCAGCTCGTTCTCGATGCGCGAGCCCGGCACCAGGGTCCCCTCGCGGATCGCGCCCTCGATCGCCGCGGAGAGCTGGAGATACAGCGGTGTGGAGGAGCCGCGCTCGATGGGGATGCTCAGCTCGGTGGGGCGGGCGGGATCCGCGGTCATGGACGTCTCCTCCTCGGGCGCGGCTGCGACGCCGCGTGTCCGGACAAATGTACACAGGGGGTGCGGCGCCGCGGCGGGGTCGGGGTCGTCCGGGTCCCGGTCCCCGCCGCGGCCTCCGCGTGCCCGCGGGTCATTCCCCGTGGGCGGCCTGGTAGCGCTCCTCGAACTCCTCGAGCGAGACCCCGCGGGTCTCGGGGACGACGCGCCAGTAGAACAGGAAGGCGATGACGTTGATGATCGCGAAGAGCAGGTACGTCTTCGCGCCGCCGAGCCCGGCCATCATCGAGGGGAACACCGCCGCGACGATGCCGTTGAACAGCCACAGCATGCCCACGGAGATGCCCTGGGCGCCGCCGCGGATCTTCGCGGGGAAGATCTCCGCGAGCAGCACCCAGGTGACGGTGCCGGCCTGCTTGGCGAAGACGAACAGGGAGACCACCACGAGGATCAGCCACGGCACGAGCGTGGGGATGGTGTCCGCGATCGACCCGTCGGCGCTCATGTGGGGCTCGACCCCGAAGTGGAAGAGCGCGGCGAGCGCGAACAGGGCGATCGCGACGCCGAGCTCCTGGGCCATGCCCACGTGCCGGCGCGCGA
Organism: Brachybacterium sp. ACRRE; assembly: GCF_022346485.1. Taxonomy (NCBI): domain Bacteria; kingdom Bacillati; phylum Actinomycetota; class Actinomycetes; order Micrococcales; family Dermabacteraceae; genus Brachybacterium; species Brachybacterium sp. ACRRE. The sequence goes on from NZ_JAKRMO010000005.1 coordinate 72,953, forward strand.
AGCGGTAGACGACGTACAGCCCGACCGCCGAGCCGACGGCGGAGACGGCGCCCGTGACGACGTTCAGGGTGATCGCGTCGGCCGTGGAGAAGCCGGCCGCGCCGAGGATCGTGGGCATGTACCACATGGCCGTGTTGATGCCCGTGAGCTGGTCGAAGATCCCCAGCATGATGCCGATGAGGATGAGGCGCCGGGCCCAGCGGCGCCGGAAGCCCTGCCGCAGCGTCCACTCGACCTGCTGCGCCTGCTTCTCCTCGAGCTCGACCATCTCGACGACCTCGTCGGCGACGTCGTCCTTGGCGGGGTCGCGCAGGGTCTTGAGCGTCTCGATGACCTCGTAGTACCGCTTGTTCGCGGCGAACCAGCGGGGCGACTCCGGCATCACGCGCATGCCCACCCAGAGCACGATCGCGGGGATCGTGGCGAGCACGAGCATCCACCGCCAGGCCTCGCCGTTGCCGCTCGAGACCACCACGCCCTCGATGTGCTGGAGCACGTCCCAGGACACGGTCTGCCCCGACCGGTAGGTGCCGGAGGGGTCGTTCTCGACGACGGCCTGCGGGGCCGAGTGCATGTGGGCGATGACGGCGTTCAGCGAGTAGGCGACGAACTGGCCGAAGACGATCATGAACTGGTCGACCGCCACGAGCGGCCCGCGGATCCGCTTGGGCGCGGCCTCGGCGAGGTACAGCGGGACGGTCGAGGAGGCGCCGCCGACGGCCATGCCGAGGATGAAGCGGAAGGGCGCGATCACCGCGACGTTCGGGGCGAGCGTGCAGCCCAGCGTGCCGACGACGAACAGGATCGCCAGCAGCATGATCGCCCGGCGTCGGCCGATGCGGTCGTTGAGCTGCCCGCCCAGCAGCGCGCCCGCGGCCGCGCCGAAGGCGAGCAGCGAGGTGACCAGGCCCTCCTCCGCGGCGCTCAGTCCCAGGCCGCCGGCGGCGGTGGGCAGGTGCATGTACGGCAGGGCGCCCGCGATGACGCCGGTGTCGTAGCCGAACAGCAGGGAGCCCATGGTCGCGATGGCCGCGATCAGCAGCGGTCCGCGGCGACGGCCGGAGGCGGAGATCCGCGAGACCAGGGTCGGGATCTCGCCGGTGGACGGGACATGCCCGTCGGGCAGCTCGGAGCGGGGTGAAGACATCGTCGTCCTCCTGGGGACAGGGTCGGGGCTGGGCTCAGGGGCGCTCACGCGTGTCGACGGGGACGAACCCGTCCGCGGTGAGCGCCTTCTCGGCGGCCTCGCACGCGGCGGCGGCGAGGTAGCCGTCCCAGGCGCGGGCCGAGCGATCGGCGACGTTGGTGCCGGCGGCGACGGCCGCGACCCAGGCCTGGACCTCGGCGTCGTAGGCGTCGATGAAACGGGGGCGGAAGTCCCCGGGGATCTCCCCTCCCCACCGAGAGCCCTCGAGGTGGGTGGTGACGCGGCCGGACTCCTGGCCGATGGTGGCGATGCCCTTCGAGCCCAGCACCTCGGTGCGCACCTCGTAGCCCGAGGCGGTGTTGACGTAGAGCTCGTCGGTGACGATGCGGCCGGACGCCGTGCGGAACAGCAGCAGCATCGGGTCGTGCTGGCCCTCGTCGGCCCGCGGGCCGGGGACGGGCAGGATCGCCTGCACCGCGGTGATCGGCTCGTCGAGGAAGTAGTGGATCGCGTCGACCTCGTGGACGGCGGAGTCGTAGACCATCATCGAGTCGACGAAGCCGGGCAGGGTGGTCGCGTTGCGGTGCTTGCAGTTCACGATGCTGATCTCGCCGAGCTCGCCCGAGGAGATCGCGTCGTGCAGCTCGGCGTACCCGCGGTCGAAGCGGCGCATGAAGCCGAGCGAGAGGTACTGGCCGCCCGAGGCCTGCTCGGCCGCGACCACCTGGTAGGCGTCCTCGGGGTTCATCGCGAGCGGCTTCTCGCAGAGCACGGGCCTGCCGGCGTCGATGCAGGCGATCGCCTGGTCGCGGTGGAACTTCCCGGGGCTCGCGATGAGCACGGCGTCGACGTCGTCGGCGGCGATGAGCTCCTCGGGGGTGTCCACGACGCGCGCGCCGGGGACGGTGTCGGCGATCTCCTGGGCCTTGTCCGTGAAGTAGTCGGTCACGACGCTCACGCGCGCGCCCTTGATGCGGTCCCGGATGCGGGTGACGTGGTCGGCGCCCATCTGGCCGACGCCGATGACGCCGACGCGGACATCGGCCGGGAGGGATGCGGAGGTGCTGGGGGTGGTGCTCATGGGGTCTCTCCTTCGAAACGGGACGGATGCGGGCGGCGCGGAAGGGCCGACGGGAGGCGCGGGACGGGCCGTCAGGCCCCGTCGGCCCCGTCGACGAGGCGCGGGTCGGGTCCGAGCTCCTCCCAGGTGCCTCGCACCCAGGTCTGGTCGGGGCGGTCGGTGATGTTCCAGGCCCGCTCGGCGCCGGGACCGGCCATCACGTTGAGGTAGTACATGGCGTGGCCGGGCGCCGCGGCGCACGGGCCGTGCCAGCCGTGGGGCACGAGCACGACGTCGCCGCTGCGGACCTCGACGAGCACGTCGATCGGACGCTCGGGGTCGCTCGAGGTGGTCTGGTGGTAGCCGAAGCCGGGACCGCCGTCGGGCGCGTCCTGGATCTCGTAGTAGTAGATCTCCTCGAGCTCGGACTCGGGGCGCTCCGGGTCCTCGACCGTCTCGTCGTGCTTGTGGGCGGGGTAGCTCGACCAGTTGCCGCCGGGCGTGATGACCTCGCAGGCGATGATCGCGTCGCAGTCGTCGAAGGAGCCGACGGTGCCGAAGTTGCGCACCTGACGGGTCATGTTCCCGCCGCCGCGGATCTCCACGGGGACGTCCTTGGCGGCCACGCGGGCCGCGGGGTGGAAGGAGGTCGCGACCGCGATCGCGAGGGCGAAGCGGCCGCCCTGCTCGCTGCGCACGGTGAGGGTGGACTCGATGCCCGCGTAGGCCAGGTCGGTCGCCGAGGCGAAGACGTCGCTGCGCCCGGCGAGCTCGAACTCGTGGTCGCCGTCGCGGTCGGAGACCTGCACGCTGCAGGAGCCGCTGAGCGGCACGACCATGATCTCGGTGCGGCCGGTGCCCAGGCGCGCGGAGCCTCCCGGCTCGAGCGCGAGGACGCGCAGTCCGGTGTGGACCCAGTCCTCGCGCTCCCCGGGATCGATGACGGTGTCGTAGGGGGCCTGCGCCGAGGTCCCCGCGGGGATGTGCAGCTCGCTCATGCTCTCGCCCTTTCGTCGGGGTGGGTGTTCTCGTGTCGATGCTCGTCGATGCCGTGGGCCCGGTTCGACGCCGTGCGTCCGGCGCCGCGGACGGCCAGGCATCAGCGGATCATGCTCGCGGCGGTGCTCACGGCCCCGCGCACGTCGTCGTCGGCCGGGTAGAGCAGGCTGCGGCCGACGACGAGGCCGCGCACGTTGGGCCGGGCGAGCGCCTCGCGCCAGGTCGCGTACACCGCCTCCGGATCGGTCGCGCCGGGGTCGCCGCCGAGGATCAGGGTGGGCAGCGTGGTCGCGTCCATGACGCGGGCCATGTCCGCCACCGCGGGCAGCTTCAGCCACGTGTACGCGCTGGTCGTCCCGAGGCCCTGGGCGACATGGATGGAGCGGATGACGGCCTCGGGGCTGAGGTCGTTGACGACCCTCCCGCCCTGCCGGGAGGACCAGAAGGGCTCGATCATGGCGATGAGCTCGCGCGCGGCGAGCTCGTCGATCGCCTCGGCGCTCCACTTCAGCGTCTTCGAGGTGCGGTCGTCGTCGAGGTCGATGCGGGTGAGCATCTTGCCGCCCGCGAAGCCCGCCCGCGCGATGGACTCGGCGTCGTAGGACGTGAAGCGGTCCTCGATCTCCCAGGAGCCGCCCTGCAGCCCGCCGCGGTTCATGGAGGCGAACACGACCTTGTCCTCGAGGGCGCCCATCAGGAGGAGGTCCTCGAGCACGTCGGCCGTCCCGAGCACGCCGTCCACGCCGGGCACGGCGAGCGCCGTGCGCATGCGGTCGAGCATGTCGGTGCGGCTGGCCATCGCCTCGGTGCGCGCGCCCACGCCGAGGGCCCCGCGGGCGGGGTGGTCGGCGGCGACGATGAGCATCGAGCCGTCGGTGTCGGCGACGGTGCGCCGTGCGCGGCGCGCGAGCAGCCGGCCGATCCGGCCCGGATCCTCGATGCGCACCCGGGTGACGTCCTCGTAGGAGTCGACGAAGGCGTCGTCCCTGGTCCCCGTCGACTCCGTTGCCCCGGTCGACGCCGTGGCCCCGGTCGACGGGGTCCCGCTGGTCGGGTGTGCTGTCATCGCTGCGCGTCCTCCCCGAGGCCGCGGGAGCGGATCCCCGCGAGCATCTGGTCGATGGTCTGGCCGTGGTTGGGGTCCCCGCCGTCCAGCAGCAGGTCGATCTCCTCGGTGGTCGGCATGGCCGTCGAGCACTCCAGACGGCTGGTGGCGATCGCGCCGGCCGCGTTGCAGCGGGTGAGGGTCTCGGTGAGCGACTGGCCGCTGAGCAGGCCGTGGCACAGGGATCCGCCGAAGCTGTCGCCGGCCCCGAGCCCGTTGATCACCTGGATGAGGTTCGGGGCGACCTCGACGCGCTCGTCGCGGGTCTTGCCGAGGACGCCCTTCGGGCCCTGCTTGACGATCGCGATCTCGACGCCCGCCTCCAGGAGGGCGTCGGCGGCGCGCTCGGGCTCGGTCTCGCCGACGGCGACCTCGCACTCCTCGCGGTTGCCCACGGCGACCGTCGCGTGCTGGAGGGCGCGCCGGTACTCCTCGCGCGCCTCCTCCACCGAGGACCAGAACATCGGCCGGTAGTCGAGGTCGAAGACCGTGTGGCGGGTGCGGCCGCGGGCCTCGAGGGCCGCGTGGTGCGCGGAGCGGCTGGGCTCCTCGGAGAGCCCGGTGCCGGAGAACCAGAACAGCGGGACCTCGCGGATCGCCGCGAGATCGAGGTCCTCGGGGCGGACCTGCAGGTCAGGCGCGCTGGGCTTGCGGTAGAAGTACAGCGGGAAATCGTCGGGCGGGTAGATCTCGCAGAACGTGATGGGGGTGTTGAGGTCGTCGGCGGTGATCACGAAGCCGTCGTCCACGCCGAGGCGCACGAGCTCCTGCTTCACGTAGCCGCCGAAGGGGTCGTCCCCCACCCCGGTGATCACCGCGGGGCGGTGGCCCAGACGGGCCGCCGCGACGGCGACGTTCGCGGGGCTGCCGCCCAGGAACTTGCCGAAGCTGAAGACGTCCTCGAGCCCGGTGCCCACCGCGAGGGGGTACAGGTCCACCCCGCTGCGGCCGAAGGTGATGATGTCGAGATCTGCTGCTGCCATGGAACTGATGCCTCTCTGCGGTCGTGCGACGCTGCGCGTGCCAACATGTTCCCACGATTCGCGATCCATGTCCATACAAATGAATCGAGACCGAGGGAAGGGCCGGAGCTCAGAGCTCCCCGGTGAGGAACTGCGCGCGGCCGTGGCCGAAGGACCAGTCCTCCCGGCCGTTCTCCGCGACGGAGACGATGAGGTCCTCGGGCCGCACGAGGCCCTCCTCCCCCAGCCGCCGGGCGAGCTCGGCGAAGATCGTCTGCTTCTGCTCCTGCGAGCGCCCCTGCTGGAGGATCTGGATGATCACCACGCCGTCGCTGCGCTCGATGCCCAGGCCCGTGTCCTCGGCGATGATGCTGCCCACGGGCAGCTCCTCGAGGATCTGGTAGCGGTCCCCGGGCGGGGCCGAGAAGTGCTCGAGCATCACGTCCTGGACGACGTCGGCCAGACGCCTCTTCTGCTGGGGCGTGCGCCCCTCCTGCATGGTCATCCGCACCAGCGGCATGGGAGTCCTCCTCGTTCTCAGTGTGTCGGCGGGGTCGTCGCGACCCGCCGAGGCCTCGGGCGCCTCAGGCGCCCGAGGCCTCGGCGGCGGCGAGCAGGGTGCGGGCCCCGCGCTCGATGCCCTCGATGCGGCCGAAGGCGGCGTCCTCGTGCTCGATGTTGATGCTGAGGTCCGGGTCGACGGCCGCGAGGGCCCGCAGGAAGCGGGTCCAGTAGCCGAGGTCGTGCCCCTCCCCGAGCGCCACGAACCGCCAGGCGGGATCCTCCGGCCAGGTCGAGCACCAGTGGCCGATGCCGGTGGGCGTGCGCTGGGCCGGGTCCTCGGGCACCGGGCCGAAGTCGGTGTCGAGCACGCCGCGGGTCGCCGCCCCGGACAGCACGGCGGTGTCCTTCGCGTGGACGTGGAGGATGTGCGAGCCGAGGCGCTCGATGCAGTCGATCGGCTCCATCTGCTGCCAGAACAGGTGGGAGGGATCGAGGTTCACGCCGATGTGGGTGGGCTCGACGCGCTCCACGAACTCCTCGAAGCTGGGCGGGCTGAAGGCGATGTTGCGCGGGTGCAGCTCGAGGGCGACCTTCACGCCGCGCTCGCGGGCCAGGGCGTCGATCTGCTTCCAGAAGGGCACGGCGACCGACCACTGGTACTCGAGGATCTCGAGGTCGATGCCGTTCCAGGGGTTCACGATCCACGCCGGACAGCGGGCGCCGGGATCGGTGCCGGGCGTGCCGGACATGGCCACGACCTCGGGGACCTCGAGGGCACCCGCGAGCTCGATGGTGCGGCGCAGGTCCTCGGCGTGGCCGATGCCCTCGCTGGGCAGCGGCGAGAGCGGGTTGCCGGAGACCGTGAGCCCGGTGAGGGCCATGCCCTTGTCGGCGAAGAGCGCACGGTAGTCGCGGCGGGCCCGCTCGCTCGCGAGCAGCAGGTCGACGGGGGCGTGCGGGGAGGGGATGAAGCCTCCGGTGTTGACCTCCGCGCCGGTGAGGCCGAGCCCCGCGAGCACGTCGAGGGCCTCCTCGAGGGCGCGGTCCTGGAGGCAGGCGGTGTAGGCGCCGTAGGTGAAAGCCATGGTGGAGGGTTCCTCTCGGTCGTGGGAAGAGTGCGTCCCGGGCGGGGTCAGGCGATCTCGACGCTCGCGCCCCCGGCCCCTGCGGAGCGGGCGACGGCGTCGAGGATGCGCATCTCGCGGTAGCCGTCGGCGAAGCTCGCGCAGGGCGGCAGGGCGCCCTCGTCGACCCCGGCGACCTGCTGCAGGAAGGCGTGGGCCTGGTAGGTGAACTGCTCGATCTGGTTGAGGCCGACGCCCGCGAAGGCCATCGACGAGCCGTTGCCGAAGTACGGGAAGGCGGGGTTCGCGAGCACCTGGCGGAAGCCGCCGAGGCCCGCGGGGCTCGAGCCGTCGGCCACGCGGATCTCGCCGGTGCGGGCGAGGTCCCAGCTCGCCGAGCCGTGGCTGCCGGAGACGTCGATCATCATCTGGTTGGGACGACCGAAGGCCACGCGGGAGCAGGAGAAGGTGCCGGCGGCGCCGCTCGCGAAGTGGGCGGTGAACGTCGCGACGTCGTCGTTCTCGACGGGCTCGGTCGGATCGTCGGCGCTCGCGGTGACGCCGCGGCCGCCCGCGACCGCGCCGCTCGCGACGGGGCGCTCGGTGATCGAGGTGGTGAGCACGGCGCCGGAGACCGAGGCGATGGGGCCTCCGATGAGCTCGGCGGTGTCCACGAGGTGGCTGCCGATGTCGCCGAGGGCGCCGGTCCCCATCGGCCCCTTGTACCGCCAGGCGATCGGCACCAGCGGGTCCGCGCCGTAGTCGCACCAGTAGCGGGCGTCGAGGTGATTGACCGTGCCGAGTCCGCCGTCGGCGACGAGCCGGGCGAGCTGGGCGACCGCGGGGTTGCGGCGGAAGGTGAAGCCGGTGGCCAGCACGAGGTCGGGGTGGGCGGCCTCGAGCGCGGCCATGGCCTCGGCGTCCTCGAGGGTGCCCGCGAGCGGCTTCTCGCACAGCACGTGCTTGCCCGCGGCGACCATCGCCTCGGCGATCTCGCGGTGCAGGGCGTTGCCGACCACGATCGAGACGACGTCGATCGAGGGGTCGTCGGCGACCTCGCGCCAGTCGCCCACGGCCTTCTCGTACCCGTAGTGGGCGGCGGCGTCCTCGGCGAAGGGCAGGTGGGCGTCGGCGATCGTCGCCAGGCGCACGGGCGGCAGGCCCAGGTCGAAGACGGTGCCGGCCTGGCGCCAGGCGTTGGCGTGCGTGCGGCCGGCCATGCCGGCTCCGATGACGGCGACGGAGAGGGGTGCAGTGGTCATGGGTGGTCCTTCCGGTGGTTGCGGAGGGTTCGGCGTCGACGGCCGGCCGACGGAGCGCAGGAGAACCGAGCGGCGGGCCGGCGCGGAATCGTGGTGCCACGGTGCGCGGATCCACCCTGCCGGACGTTCCTTGTCCGGTCAAAGTGCTCGTCGCATCCGATAGCCGAGGACCGTAGCACGCCACCGCCGACCAGGGAAGGCCTGTTCGCGAGCGATCAGCAGGGCTCCGCACCTCATCGGCACGGATGTCGCTGCACGCCTCGAACTCGCCACGACATCTCGCTTGTCAATACAAAAGATTGACATGCGCATCCGGTTGTCGGCATGCTGTTCCCACGACCCACCGCCGAGTCGTCCGGTCCCGGCGGTCGCACGAATCCCGGACCGCCCAGGGCGGCCGGCCGTCCCGTCCACGGAGGCAGCATGAGTGAGCACAGCGACAGCGTCAGCGGAGCCCCGGCGGGCGCGACCATCCGCCTCACCGTCGGCCAGGCCTTCGTCCGCTTCCTCTCCGCCCAGTACACGGAGCGCGACGGCGAACGGCAGCGGCTGATCGCGGGCACCTTCGGGATCTTCGGCCATGGCAACGTGGCCGGCGTGGGCCAGGCCCTCCTGCAGAACGCGATCGACCCCGCCGACGGCGAGGCCGAGATGCCCTACTACCAGGCGCGCAACGAGCAGAACATGGTGCACGCCGCCGTCGCCTACGCGCGCACGAAGAACCGTCTGCAGACCCTCGCCTGCACGGCCTCCATCGGCCCCGGATCGACGAACATGGTCACCGGCGCGGCGCTCGCGACGATCGACCGGATCCCCGTGCTGATCCTGCCCAGCGACGTCTTCGCGAGCCGCGCCGTGGACCCCGTGCTCCAGCAGCTCGAGGACGAGCGCGCCATGGACGTCACCGTCAACGACGCCTTCCGCCCCGTCTCCCGCTTCTTCGACCGCATCTGGCGCCCCGAGCAGCTCATCCCGAGCGCGCTGGCGGCGATGCGCGTGCTCACCGACCCGGCCGAGACCGGCGCGGTCACCCTCGCCCTCCCCCAGGACGTCCAGGCCGAGGCCCACGACTGGCCGCTCGAGTTCTTCCGCGAGCGCACCTGGCACGTCGGCCGGCCCGTCCCCGAGCCCGCCGCGCTCGAGCGCGCCCTCGCGGTGATCCGCTCGGCCCGTCGGCCGCTCGTCGTCGCCGGAGGCGGCGCCGTCTACTCCGAGGCGAGCGCGGCCCTGGCCGCCTTCGCCGACGCCACCGGCATCCCCGTGGCCGATACCCAGGCGGGCAAGGGCGCGATCAGCGCCGACCACCCCGCGAGCGTGGGCGGCGTGGGCGCGACCGGCAACGACGCGGCGAACACGCTCGCCGCGGAGGCGGACGTCGTGATCGGCGTCGGCACCCGGTACACGGACTTCACGACCGCCTCGCACACCGCCTTCCGCGACCCCGACGTGCGCTTCGTGAACCTCAACGTCAAGGCCTTCGACGCCGCCAAGCACTCGGCGGAGATGCTCGTGGCCGACGCCCGCGCCGGCCTCGAGGCGCTCACCGCGGGGCTCGCGGCGGACACCGCCGCCTACCGCGCCCCGCAGGAGCACCAGGACCGGGCCCGCGAGCTCGTCGCCGCCTGGGAGGAGCGCAGCGCGCCCTGCTTCGCCCCGCACGACCAGGAGCTGCCCGCGCAGACCGAGATCTTCGGCGCCCTCAACGAGCTCATGGGCGACGAGGACATCGTCATCAACGCCGCGGGCTCGATGCCCGGCGACCTGCAGGCCCTGTGGCGGGCCCGCACTCCCCTGCAGTACCACCTCGAGTACGGCTACTCGTGCATGGGCTACGAGCTGCCCGCGTCCCTGGGCGCGAAGATGGCGGCCCCGGACAGCGAGGTCGTCGCGATCATCGGCGACGGCACCTTCCAGATGGCGCCGCAGGAGATCGCGACGATCGTCGCCGAGGACGTGAAGGTCATCCTCGTGATCCTGCAGAACCACGGCTGGTCCTCGATCGGCTCCCTGTCCGAGTCCCACGGCTCGCAGCGCTTCGGCACCAAGTACCGCATGCGCAACGAGAAGACCGGCCTGCTCGACGGCGCGAAGCTGCCGATGGACATCGCCGCGAACATCCGCTCGTACGGCATCGAGGTCAGCGAGGTCTCCTCGACGGACGACTTCCGCGCCGCCTACCGCCGGGCCGAGGACTCCGAGCATGCCACCGCGATCGTCGTGAACACCGACCTGTACGGGCCGAACCCGCCCGGCATCGGCTGGTGGGACGTGCCCGTCTCCCAGGTCTCCCGCCTGAGCTCCACGCAGGATGCCTCCGCGCGCTACGAGGCGGAGAAGGCGCCGCAGCGCCACTACCTGTGACCGGCGGTCCGCGCCCGCACGCCGCCGACAGCACCCCCTTCATCACCACACCACCCGAGACCACCACGGAGGAACCATGACCGACGTCAAGCACTGGATCGACGGCCGCGAGGCCGAGGGCACCGGCTCGACCCAGCCCATCCTGAACCCGGCGACCAACGAGGAGATCGCGACCCTGCACCTGGGCGACGCGGGCACCGTCGACCAGGCCGTGCAGGTCGCCGTCGCCGCCCAGCGCGAGTGGGCGAAGGTCTCGCTCGCCAAGCGCACCCAGATCATGTACCGGATGCGCCAGCTGCTGATCGACGCGACGGACGAGATCGCGGAGGTCATCTCCCGCGAGCACGGCAAGACCGTCGCCGACGCCCGCGGCGAGATCGCCCGCGGCCAGGAGACCCTCGAGTTCGCCACCTCGATCACCCAGGACCTCAAGGGCGGGTTCTCCGAGAACGTCTCCACCGGCGTGGACGGGTTCACCTTCCGCCAGCCGCTCGGGGTCGTCGCCGGCATCACCCCCTTCAACTTCCCGGCGATGGTGCCCTTCTGGATGCACCCGATCGCGATCGCGACCGGCAACGCCTTCATCCTCAAGCCCTCCGAGCGCGACCCCTCCGCCTCGAACATCGTGGCGCGCCTCTACCAGGAGGCCGGGCTGCCCGACGGCGTCTTCCAGGTCGTCCACGGCGGCAAGGACACGGTCGACGCGCTGTGCACGCACGAGCAGATCGCCGCGGTGTCCTTCGTCGGCTCCACCCCGATCGCGAAGCACGTGCACGCCACCGCCTCGGCCGCGGGCAAGCGGGTGCAGGCGCTCGGCGGCGCGAACAACCATGCCGTGGTGATGCCGGACGCGAACGTCGAGTTCGCCGCCGGGCAGGTCGCCTCGGGCGCCTTCGGCTCCGCGGGCGAGCGCTGCATGGCCGTCCCGGTCGCCGTGACCGTCGGCGACGCCCACGAGCCCTTCCTCGAGGCGATCGCCGCCGAGGCCGCGAAGCTCACCGTCGGCCCCGGCTCCGACCCGGCGACCGACATGCCGCCGGTGATCACGAAGGACGCCCGCGAGCGGGTCATCCGCATGGCCGACGAGGCCGAGCAGGCCGGCGGACGGATCGTCGTCGACGGTCGCGGCCTGGTCGTCGAGGGCTTCGAGAACGGCAACTTCGTGGGGCCGACGGTCGTCACCGACCTCCCCGCCGACCACCCCACGTACACCGAGGAGGTCTTCGGGCCGCTCCTGGTGGTCATGCACGTGAACAACTTCGACGAGGCCATCGAGCTCGTGAACTCCTCGCGCTTCGGCAACGGCACCGCGATCTTCACCGGCTCCGGCCACTACGCGCGCCGCTACCAGGAGGAGGTCCAGGTGGGCATGGTCGGCATCAACGTGCCGATCCCGACCCCGGTGGGCTACTACTCCTTCGGCGGCTGGAAGGACTCGCTGTTCGGCGAGCACCACGCGCACGGACCCGAGGGCCTCGAGTTCTACACGAAGCAGAAGGCGGTCACCTCGCGCTGGCCCCGCCAGGACGAGCACGTCGAGGCGTCCATGAGCTTCCCGACGCACGACTGATCTCGGCTCCCGCCGCCCATCGAAGGAGATGATCCCGTGACCTCTGCGCACTCCCCCGCGCCCGCTCCGGCGACCGCCGACCTCTCGCGCAATCCCGAGGCGCCGTTCGACCGCCTCACGATCGGCGTGTGCCCCGACCAGTGGGGCGTGTGGTTCCCCCAGGACGAGAAGCAGATCCCCTGGCGCACGGCGCTCGCGGAGATGGCCGAGGCCGGCTTCTCCGTCATGGAGACGGGCCCCTGGGGGTACTTCCCCCAGGTCGCGACCGACCTGAAGCACGTCATGGACGAGCACGGCTTCCGCGTGGTCGCGGGCACCGGCTGGGGCATCCTGCACAAGGAGGAGGCCTGGCCGGAGACGGAGCGCGCCTTCCGGGCGATCGCCGAGACCCACGCGGCCGTCGGCGCGGAGTACATGGTGCACCTGCCCCCGCTGTACCGCGACGACAAGACCTGGGAGTTCACGGACGACCGGCAGCTGACGGGCGAGGCCTGGAAGCTCTACGTCACCCACGCCAACGAGCTGGGCCGCATCCTCAAGGAGGACTACGGGCTGACGATGGTGCTGCACCCTCACGGCGACAGCCACATCGAGACGCCCGAGGAGATCGCGCGCGTCTTCGAGGCGACGGACCCGGAGCTGGTCTCGTTCTGCCTGGACACCGGGCACGTCGTCTACGGAGGCGGCGACCCGATCTCGATGATCGACGAGTACCCCGACCGCATCGGCTACGTCCACATCAAGGCCTTCGACGCCGACATCACCCGCGAGGCGCACGAGAAGGACTGGCCCTTCGGGCAGGCCGTGGCGAAGGGCGCCTCGGTGCGTCCGCCGGCCGGGCTGCCCGACATGAAGGACCTGGTGGCGAAGCTCGCGACGCTCGACAGGGACCTCTACGTGATCTGCGAGCAGGACCTCTACCCCTGCGATCCGTCGCTGCCCCTGCCCAATGCCGTGAAGACCCGCGAGTTCCTGGCCAAGTGTGGCCTGGGCCTGAAGCACGCCTGAGACGAGGGAGACGCCCCATGGTGAAGGTCCTGCTGGATCCGAGCATGTACCACCCGCAGATGTCCGTCGCGCAGGAGGTGCACAAGGCGGCCGAGCTCGGCTTCCGGTACATCGAGCTGTCCCCGCGCGCCGACTTCCACGAGTGGCACCACTACCCGAAGGTGGACCGCCACCAGATCGCCGAGGTCGCGCAGGCGATGAAGGACACGGGTGTGCGCATCTGGACGTTCAACCCCGTCTTCGACTGGTCGAACCCCGATGAGCAGGAGCGTCAGGCGCAGGTGCGCAACTGGCGGCGGCTGCTGGAGATCGCCGACGCCCTCGAGGTGCCGATGATCGCCACCGAGCTCTCCGGGGACCCGAACCAGCCGCGGCGCAGCGAGTCGCAGTTCTACCGCTCCATCGAGGAGCTGATCCCCGACTTCGAGCGCTACGGCATCGAGTGCACGGTCGAGGCGCACCCGTACGACTTCGCCGAGACGAACGAGCGCGCGGTGCAGATCGTGCGCGGCGTGGACCGGGACTGGTTCAACTACGAGTTCTGCTTCCCCCACGCCTTCCACCTGGGCGGCGGAGCACCGGGCGCGCCGGGCGCGAGCGTGCGCGACATGCTCGACTACGCGGGCGATCGCCTGCGCCACCTGCACATCGCCGACGTCTTCGACCACACCGCGAACGTGGGCAACCGCTACATCGTGAACCCGCCCGGGGTCGACGCCCGCGTGCACCAGCACAACGAGATCGGCAACGGCGAGATCGACTGGGACGACGCCTTCTCCGCCCTGCGCGAGCGCGACTACGACGGATCGGTGTCCGTGTGCGTGTTCGGCTGGGAGGAGGACGCCGACGCGATCAACCGCCGCATGCGCGAGCGGATCCTCACCGAGCTCGGAGGGGAGTGATGGCGGTGGGAACGACGAACGCGGAGAGCAGCCCGCGTCCCCTCGGGGTGGGCGTCGTGGGCCTGGGCTGGATGGGCCGACTGCACGCGAGCTCGTACCGGGGCCTGGCCGCGCGCTATCCGGAGCTGGGCCTCGCCCCGCGCCTGGTGTGCGCGGCGGACCCGCTGCCCGACAACCAGCGCGCGGCGCGCGCGCAGTTCGGCTTCGAGCGCGCGGTGGACGACGTCGCCGAGATGCTCGCGGATCCGGAGGTCGACGTGGTGTCGATCGCGACGCCGAACTTCCTGCACCGGGACGTGGCGCTCGCGGCGGCCCGTGCCGGCAAGCCGTTCTGGATCGAGAAGCCGATGGGCGTGGATGCGGCGCAGAGCCGCGAGATCCACGAGGCGGCCCGCGCGGCCGGCGTCGCGACCGCGGTCGGCTTCAACTATCGGCATGCTCCGGCCGTCGAGAACCTGCGCGCCCTGGTCGCCGCCGGCAGGCTGGGGCGGATCACGAACGTGCGCTGCTGGCTCTACGCCGACTACGCCTCCTCGCCCGACGGCCCGCTGACCTGGCGCTACGATCGCTCCCGGGCGGGCGCGGGAGTGATCGGCGATCTGCTGAGCCATGGCGCGGACCTCGTCCAGTACGTGACCGGCCAGGGCATCGCCGAGGTGAGCGCCGCGACCGACGTGTTCCTGCGCGAGCGTCCGATCCCGACGTCGGCCGGTGTGGGGCACGGCGCCGTCGAGGTCGGGACCGAGCGCGGCGCGGTCGGCAACGAGGACTGGGTGGCGGCTCTCGCGACCCTCGCGGACGGCACCCGGGCGACCCTCGAGTCCTCGCGCGTGGCGCGCGGGCATCGCAGCGACTACGCCCTCGAGGTCTACGGGACCGAGGGGTCGGCGCGCTGGTCCTTCACCCGCATGAACGAGTTCGAGGTGATGATCGGCGACGGCGGCCTCGAGCACGGGTACACGACGGTCCTCGCGGGCGCGGGACACGGCGACTACGGACGCTTCCAGCCGGGTCCCGGCATCCCGATGAGCTTCGACGACCTCAAGGCGATCGAGTGCGCGCAGTTCCTGACGGATGTGGTCGGCGGGGTCGGCGGAGTCGACGACGGCGCCCGCTCGGGCGCCGCTCCGAACACGGCCGACGGGCTCTCAGCGGCGGAGGTCACCGAGGCGATCGTGCGCTCGGCGTCCTCGCGCAGCTGGGTCGACGTGCCGCAGGTCGAGGGGCCCACCTGGGGCGCGTGATCGCGCCGGACTGCGCACGAGTGCAGGTGACGGGGAGGTGGACGTGGAGTCCCGGGCTCGGATTCAGGCGGAGTCCCTCAGCGCGCCGAGGTCCTCGTCGGGACGGCCGAGCGCGTCGAGACGGTCGAGCTCCTCGAGGATCTCGCACTCGTCGACGAAGCGCCGTCCCTCGTGCCCGCACTCCTCGAAGACCTCGTCGTCGGCTCCGAAGCTCACGAAGGCGGCGGCGGTCATCCGGTCCTCGTCCTCCGGGGAGAGGTCCGCGTAGGGATCGCGCGCGGGCAGGTCCTCCCCTTCGACGAGCATCCGCAGGTGGCGGCGGCTGCGCACGGGGTTCGCTGCGTCGGGGCAGGCCGCCGGATCGGCGTCACCGACCGCTCCCCCGCCGGCGCTGGCACTCGCTGAACCGAGGATCTTCGCGGGATCGTGGGCCAGGCCGGTGAGCGACGGCGGGGTGACGGTCGCCGTGGCGCCCAGGCGGCTGGTCCAGGTCACGTGGTGGCTGCCGTCGGCCGACGGCACGTGCTCGACACGGCCGAGCGCCTCCTTCGTGAGATTGCAGTGCGCGCACAGGCCCTGACCGTTCGCGACGCTCGTCGGCCCGCCCTCGGCGACCGGCCGGATGTGGTCGGCGTGGCGGATCGGCGCGCCGCAGTACGGGCCCACGCAGCTGACATCGCGCAGCCGCATGTACAGCTTGAGGCCCTCGGGGAAAGCGCGCGAGCGGGAGTCCATCGCGATCAGCTCGCCCGTGGTCGGGTGCGTGAAGACGCGGCGCAGGGAATCGCCCATCTGCTGCTCGAAGCGCGCGAGGTCGTGCTCGATCTGCTCGCGCGAGGGCGTGCTCCGAGCCTCTGCCGGAGAGGGCGGGTTCGGGGGTACCGGGGCGGGGCGCGGCGGCGGTTCGCTCGCGCTGATCTCACCGGTGAGGAGCGGTGGCGCACCACGGTCCCGGCGCATGATGTCGATGATGTCGAGGGTTTGCCTGCGTGGGATCGTTCCCGGACTGTGCCGATCGTGACCAGCACCGAGGCCCGTGGTTCCGTCTGCTGCGACGGCTCCGTGCACATGCTCGGGCCCCGATGCGGCTCCCTGTTCATGGACCGAGCCGGCGAGGGGCCGGCCGGAGGCGGTGCGCCGTTCCGGGAAGCGCTGGTCGAGCACGTGGTCGCGCACCTGCGTGGCCTCGACCAGGCCGTACCCCTCGACGACGGCGGGTTCCCCGTGTGTGGGCGTGAACAGGGAGCGCTCGGAGATCACCACGTTGATCGCGAAGTGCACCGGGTCCATCGTCTCGTCGCGGCCCAGCAGGGTGTCGGCGAAGAGATCGGCCATGAGCTGGCCGTGCGTGCGCTCGTCACCCTGGACCTGCAGGGATTCGGCGGCGAGGGCGAGCTTGCGGCGGATCGCGGCGCAGTCGGGGCCGGGGAGCACAGCGGTGACGGTGCCCATGCCGTGTGCACCGGGGGTGACGGTGACGC
This sequence comes from Brachybacterium sp. ACRRE, assembly GCF_022346485.1. Taxonomy (NCBI): domain Bacteria; kingdom Bacillati; phylum Actinomycetota; class Actinomycetes; order Micrococcales; family Dermabacteraceae; genus Brachybacterium; species Brachybacterium sp. ACRRE. The sequence continues at coordinate 89,622 of NZ_JAKRMO010000005.1, forward strand.
CGCGCTGCGTCGCGGCACGCCTGTGGCGCTCCGGCCCGCCGCGCGGGTCGAGCCTCTGCGCGAGCGCACCGACCTCCTGCGACCAGCGCGCGGGGGTCGAGCCGTCGAGGTCCGGCAGGTGCTCGGCGAGCACCTCGTCGATGTGGCCGCGCAGCTCGGGCTCGACGGGCCCGACGGAGCGGCCGATGGCGAAGCCCGCGTCGGCCTGCATCGTTCCGCGCGCGAGGGCCTCGAACATGCGGGGCATCTCGCGGGACATCCTCTGCCCTGCCCGCAGCCTCCGCGAGGCCGTGGCCGGGGAGACGCGCGAGGCCATCTGGATCTCGCCGGCAGTGCGTCGGCCCTGGTCCTTCACGGGAAGGCCCTCGCGCACGTCCTGTGCGCGGATCGCTTCGTCGAGCGCCGACATGGTGCGCATCTCGAGGGCGGCGAGAGCCGAGCGCATCTCGTCGATGCCCACGAGCACGCGCGAGAGGTCTGCGGCCTCGCGCGTGCCCGAGCCGTCGAGCGCCGGGCCGACGAGCGCAGCGTCAGCAAGCGCAGCGTCGGCGATCGCTGAGGCCGTCTCCCGCAGGTCGATGCGGCGCGCGTCCGTGGTGGGCGCGTCGATGCGGCGCGCGTCGATCGCCCGGCCGTCCGACGAGGGACGGAGCAGCACCGCCCCGTCGGCCGAGAGGCTGATCGAAGAGGACGGGCTCGACGCTCGCGGCCGCGCGGGCGCCGCATCCGGACGAGCGGCCGTGCCGTCCGTCCCGGGTGCGGTCGCGCCGTGCGCGCCGAGGTCTTCGTCGTCCATGGCACCCATGCTCCTCGGGGGGACCGACGAACGAAGGGTCCGTGTGGACTGCCGAAACTGTGAACTGCGTCACATCCTGGAGTGCTGGGGTCGTCGGACAGATCGCGGAGAGAGGAGGCCGACGGGGCTGCGCGAGAAGGACACCGACGCGTCGGCGACGGTGGCGATCAGAGCCCCCGGCCGACGCCCGGTCCCCTCTCGGATCAGGTCACGTCGGCCTGGATCTCCGGCGCGGGCCGGCTCCGCCGAGTCCCCTGATCAGACCAGGTCAGCCGGATCGACGAGGAAGCCCTCGAGGTCCACTATGTACCCGCCGACGGTCTCGACGATCAGGCCCGCGAGCAGTCCGATCCTGCGATAGACCTCGGTCCAGCGCGCGGCGGTCGCATCGTCGGGCACGTCGATCTCGGCATCGAGCTCGTCGAGCATCTCGTGCACGATCTCGTAGTCGACCGCGTCCTCGAGCCAGGGCAGCGCCTCGAGCGCCGTCGGCCGGGAGGTCGGGCCCACGCGCAGCAGGATCTCGTCCTGCGGATCGTCGGCCGACGGAGCGAGGAGCACCGCGCCGGCGCCCGCCGTGGCGATCCCGGACGCGTCGTCCGCGTCGCCGATCGGGATGCGCAGCATGTACCCGGTGGTGTCGGCCTCGGGCGGAGGGGTGACGAGCTCCGCGCCCGGCTCCACCGACTGCACGAGCGCGAGGAGATCCTGCGCGAGCAGTGCGTTCGGGCTGGTCACGAAGAGATCCCGCACATGACAGGGATGCGGCTCGAGCCGTGCGTGCGAATCGGTGACCACGGCGCCGTCGAGCCGGCGCGCGAGCGACCAGGCGAGATCGAGGGCCTCGCGCTCGTCGCCGAAGGGCATGCCGTCCGCGAAGGCGCGGCCGTAGCCGTGGGAGTCGGGGAGGTCCTCGGCGGGCTCGCTGTCGCGCACGCGCGGGGTGCGCAGCGTCCAGCGGCTCGGGCGTCGCGCGTCCTCGACGAGGACCGCGCCGCCGCCGATGTCGATGCCCCCGTCCTCGAGCCGGGCGTCCGGCACGACGTTGCGGATCATCGTCAGGACGGCCTCGGCGGGCGTGCCGTGGGGCAGCTGGAGCCGGTGCGAGGTCATCGCGCGGGTGCCTGGTGCCCCCGCGCCGGGCTCACTCGCCATCGTCGGGCCCCACCGTGCTCACCGGATTCTCCGGGCCGACCGGATTCTCCGGGTCCACGGGGATCAGCGTGCGGTGGAAGTTCATGTGCGAGCGGGAGGCGGTGGGCCCGCGCTGCCCGCTGTAGCGGTTGAGGTTGCCCTCGCTGCCGTAGGGGTTCTGCGAGGCCGACGAGAGCCGGAAGAAGCACAGCTGCCCGATCTTCATGCCCGGCCACAGCGCCACCGGCAGCGTCGCCATGTTCGACAGCTCGAGGGTGATGTGGCCGGTGAAGCCCGGGTCGATGAAGCCCGCGGTCGAATGTGTGAGCAGCCCCAGGCGCCCCAGGGAGCTCTTGCCCTCGAGACGCGCGGCGATGTCGTCCGGGAGGGTGACCTGCTCGTACGTCGAGGCGAGCACGAACTCCCCCGGGTGCAGCACGTAGGGCTCCTCGGGGTCGACGGCGACCTCGCGGGTGAGCGCCGGCTGCTCGACCGCCGGGTCGATCATCGGGTACTTGTGGTTGTCGAAGAGCCGGAAGAAGCGGTCGATGCGCACGTCCACGGACGCGGGCTGGACCATCGAGGCGTCGAACGGGTCCAGTCGCACCCGACCGCTGTCGATCTGGTCGCAGATGTCGTTGTCGCTGAGCAGCACGGGGCAACCCTATCGGGCGAGCGTGACGTGCACGGCAGCGTCCGCGGACGGTTTCGCACCGGCGCGGATCGCACGCTATGCTGGACCCCGTTCGACTCGCCGAGGGGCACGTTCCCGCAGGTCGAGGAGGATGCGCGGGTGTAGTTCAATGGTAGAACTTCAGCTTCCCAAGCTGACAGCGCGGGTTCGATTCCCGTCACCCGCTCCATGTGATGAGAAGGCCCCGGTGAGTGATCACCGGGGCCTTCGTCGTGGCGGCCGTCAGCCGCTCCCGCCGCAGCACCCGCCGCAGCATGGACAGCGCAGGGGCGAGCCCGCGGCCGTGCGTCAGGACGCCGTCGCGGACTCGCGCCGGTCCTCGTACCTGCGCCGGAAGTCCTGCTCGATGTCCTCGAGCGTGCGGTCCTTGGTCTCCGGGGCCACCCGCCACACCCAGATGAACGCGACCACCTGCAGGGCAACGAAGATGAGCACCGTGGCACCGGCGCCGATAGCCTCGGCGAGCACCGGGAAGGTGAGGCCCACCAGGAACGTGAACATCCACAGCACCCACGTGCACAGGCCCATCCCGGCGCCGCGCACGCGCAGCGGGAAGATCTCCGAGAGGTAGAGCCAGGTGACCGTGCCGATGCAGCACTGCATGAAGCCCACGAAGACCACGATGCACGCGAGGATCGCGAAGGGGCGCGCAGGGCTGCCCTCGGGGATCAGCTGGAAGGCCAGGGCGAAGCACGTGAGGGAGCAGATCGTGCCGCCGAGCCCGGTCAGGAGCATCCGCTTGCGGCGCGCGGTGCGCAACAGCACCATCGCCAGGCCCACCGCGCCGACGCCCACCAGACCGGGGATGATGTTCGCGTAGAAGGCGCCGTTGCCGCCGAAGCCGGCGCTCTCGAGGACGCTGACCCCGTAGTACTGGATCGCGTTGATGCCCGAGATCTGGTTGATCACCGCCATCCCGAGGCCGATGCCCAGGATCCTGCGCATCCAGGGGCTGACGAGGATGTCGCGCAGCGTCCCCGATGCGGCCTGGTAGTCCTCCCGCGCGAGCTCGCGCACCTCGTTCAGCTCGTCGGAGCTGTAGGCGTCGCCGCGGATGTCCCGCAGCACCTCCTGGACGCGGTCGTAGAGTCCCGCGCGTGCGAGCCACCGGGGCGACTCGGGGACCGCATGCATGCCGATCCACAGCGCGATCGCCGGGAGCGTCGCGAGCGACAGCATGTAGCGCCAGACGTGCCCGGTCTCCGGCATGAGCGTCGCCAGCAGGGCGTTCATCATGAACGCAAGAGCCTGCCCGGTGACGATCATGAACTCGTTCTGCGCGACGACGCGCCCCCGCAGATGGGTCGGCGCCATCTCCGCCAGGAAGACGGGGACGATCGCCGACGCGCCGCCGACCGCGAGGCCGAGGACGAAGCGGAAGAGCGCGAGGACGGCCGCGCTCGGCGCGAGGGAGCAGCCGATGGTGGCGAGCGCGAAGACCACCGCGAGGCCGACGATCGAGGGGCGCCTGCCGAAGCGGTCCGCGATCCGGCCGCCGAACACCGCTCCCCAGGCCGCGCCGAAGGGCAGGATCGAGGCCACGAGCCCCTCGGTGAGACTGGTCAGCTGCAGGTCGCTGCGGATCGACGGCAGGGCGCCGTTGATGACGCCGGTGTCGTAGCCGAAGAGCAGTCCGCCGAACGTCGCGATGGTCGCGATCGTCCGCATGCGACCGGGGAGCTTGCCCGAGGTGAGGTCCCTCCGGGATCCATGACCCGACATGTTTCGTCCTTCCGACAGCGTCGTCGTCCTTCGAGACGGAACGACACTACCTCAGAAGGAATCTTTTGTCAGGACATGCCGTGCGCGCGCTCCTCGAGCTGGACCAGCAGGGCGCCCGCGTAGGCGTCCTCGACCTTCCGGGCGCGGATCTCGCGCGACTCCTCGGGGCCGGACAGCGTCACCACGTGCACCAGGTGTCCGGAGGCGGAGCGCTCGCAGCGCAGCTGCGCGAAGTGCTCGCCGAGGGCCTCGCGCAGCTGGTCCTCGCGCGGGATCCAGACCGCCTCGTCCTCCTCGATGGAGTCCAGGGCCCACTCGGTGGTGCCGTTGAAGGTGAAGAGGGGCTCGCCGCGTCGGCCGCGACCGGGCTCGACGACCATCGAGGACAGCATGAAGGTCTGCTCCCGCAGGTCGGGCACGTCGATGGTGAAGCGGTCCCCCTCGGCGGGCTCCCAGAGGAGGCCGAGGTCCCGCAGTCGTCGGGCGATGTCCACGTCGATCACGCGTCGATTCTAGCGGCGCGGGGCGCGCGATGGCCGGTCGATGCGAGGCCCGATGGCCGCCGCTCACGGCTCCTCCCCGGCAGCGCACCGGCCGCTCACCGGACCCTCCCCGCGAGCTCACGGGCGGCTCACGGTGCACTCCGTGCGCCGATGGGCCCGGGATCGAGCTGACACGGTGCAAGAATATGTCCATGCCCAAGATCATCGGAGGCTCCCTGGAGGAGCATCGCGAGCGGACGCGCGAGAAGATCTTCTCCGCGCTCGGCGAGCTCATGGAGACCGAGCCCTTCGAGGACATCACGTTCTCCCGCATCGCCACCGTCGCCGGTGTGGGCCGCACCGCGATGTACAACCACTTCCCCGACAAGGACACGCTCCTGGTCGAGTACACGATGCACGAGACCAGCGACTACCTCGACCAGCTGCGCGAGGGCATCGAGGGCGCCTCCACGCCCGTCGAGGCGATCGAGCTCTACGTGCGCACCCAGCTGGGCCTGAGCACCTCCTTCCACCTCTCGAGCACGCGCGGGCGCGTGAACCTCGACCCGGACATCGCCCGGAAGATGCGCGAGCACGTCGTGCTCATCGAGAAGGTCCTCCACTCGATCCTGGACGACGGCGTCGCCTCCGGCGACTTCAGCGCCGACCTGGACGTGGACGCGAGCCTGCGCATCATCAACGCGATGCTCATCGGCCGCACCCTGCCCCCGGGGACCGACGAGACCGCGCTCGTGCGCTTCATCCAGAGGGCGCTCGGCGCGAGCGTCTGAGTCGGGCTCGGCGCGAGCGCCTGGGTCGGGCTCGGGTCAGGGCACCGCGCTCAGGGCGCCCCGGTCAGGGCACCGCACTCAGCGCTTCTTCTTCGCGCCGCGTCCCTTCTTCTTCCGACGGGACGAGCCCGAGGCCGCCGCCGCGCCCGCTCGCGCGGAGCCGGTGGAAGCGCCGGAGCCGGTGGAAGCGCCGACGCCGTCGGACGCATCGGTCCCGTCGTCCTCGTCGTCATCCGCCCAGTCCATGAGCAGGGGGTTCGTCGAGTCGGCGGTGTCCTCCCCGTCGTCCTCGGCGCGGGCGAAGAGAGGCTTGGAGCTCTCCCCGAAGTCGTCCTCGAGGTCCGTCTGCGGGGCGGTGATCTCGTAGAGCCAGCAGGCGCCGAGCGCGAGCAGCGCCACGAGCGCCACGCCCCAGCGCAGGAACTCGTTGGTGCCGTCGATCATCGCGTTGATCATCGAGGCCACCGAGAGCACGCCGATCAGGGAGCCGACGAGCGCGCCCATCGAGATGAAGGTGCCCAGGGCGTTCCGCAGCCCGCCCATCAGCACCGTGGTGCCGAGTGCGCCCGAATGGCCCCACGAGCCCGGGCCGCCGTAGCGGCCGCTCTCGATGACGCGCACCGAGGAGGTGCCGAGGCCCGCGGCGAGCGTCGAGGCGACGGCCGTCGCGAGGGCCACGAGCACCAGGGTCCCGACGAAGGCCGGGAGAGCCGACGGGCCCAGGCCGAAGCCCGCGACCACCGGCATCAGCGCGGCGATCGCGACCGGCGCGAGGGCGGCGCGGCGCGAGGTGAGCGGGAGGTCGTCGAAGTCCATGGTGTCGCGGCCGTCGAGGATCGCGGCGCGGGTCTCGACGACGGCGGCGACGCCCAGGCGGCGCAGACCGTGCAGCAGTGCGGAGGCGATCAGGGCGATCGTCACCACGCCCAGGGCGATCCCGCCGAGCACCGCGACCGAGTCGGGCGTCATCGCGTGCAGGGCGCGGTCCTCCCAGACGCTCTTCGCGCGCGAGGCGCCGGCGACCGCGGTGACGATCGTGGCGAGGAAGGGCAGGGCGGCGAGGGCCGCGACCAGCTGGACGCCGACGGCGGTCTCCGCGCCGCCGGTGCGGCTCGCGTCGCGCCAGGGCTCGGCCGTGCCGGGACGATCCGCGAAGGCGCCCGAGGTGTGCAGGGCGGCGCTCGCGGCGATCACCACGAGGCCGCCGAGGCCCGCGAAGGCCACGAGCGAGAGGGCGAGGGCCGGGACGCCCTCGGCGAGCACCACGAGCACCGCCAGCACGAGCGCGCCGAGCGCGAGGACGCCGGCGGCCGCGAGGGCCGCGGTGCCCAGCACCGTCATCGCGCCGAGGGCGCCGCCGGTGCGGCTGCTGCGGGCGGCGCGCAGCGAGGCGGCCTGGTGCGGGTCGAGCACGCGCGCGGCGAGCAGCTGGGCGAGCAGCGTGATCACGGCGCCGAGGGCGAGGCCCAGTGCGGCGAGCGCATTGGGGTGCGTGCCGTAGAGGGTGAGGGTGTCCAGGAAGGTGTTCGCGTAGTGCGACTCGTCGGTCGCGGTGATCCACTGCGACATGTCGGAGATCGCCGAGGTGATCTGGCTCTGCAGGTCGCTGCGGGGAACCGGCGAGTCGGACCCCGTGAGCGCCTTGTCGGTGAAGCTGCCCATGCCCACGGCGGTGAACCGCAGGTTCTGGTAGCTCGAGGGCAGCCACAGCGCGACGCCCGCGATCATCCCGCCGACGCCCAGCAGGGCCGGCACGAGCTGCCCGGCGCGCAGGGCCGTGCGCTCGCGGCCCTCGCGGCCGGTGTGCGGGAACAGGGCGACGACCAGGGCGACCGCGACGGCCACCGTGAGGGCGAGGATCGTGATGCCCAGGCCGTGCGTCGCGAAGACGGGCACGGAGACGCGGATGCCGGCGGCCGCGAGGGCCGCCGTGAGCGCGACCAGGGTGGCCGCGCGGGCGGGGCCGCGGCGCAGCAGCTGCGCGAGTCGCAGGTGGGGGCCGCCGGGGTTGGTCTCGTCCTCGGCGTGGATCTCGTTCTCGTCGGAGCCGACGAGCATGGTCGCGGCATGCCCCGTGCCGTGGGCGAGGGAGGCGATCGCGTGCAGGGCGAGCGCATAGACCGCCGCGCCCGCGGCGTAGGCGATGATCGGCGAGGCGGCGTCCTCGCGCATGAAGTACACGGACAGCGCGACGGGCAGTGCGCCGATGCCCAGGGCCGTCGCGACGAACAGGCCTCCGAAGCGGGAGATCGCGCGCGGGCGGTCGCTCGGAGCGATCCCGAAGGCGCTCATCATCATCCCGCTCCCCCGCCAGGCGGCGAGCGCTCCGGCCATCAGGCCGATGAGGAAGAAGCCGATGCGCAGGATGCGCACGTCGGTCGACCCGGGGACGAGCAGCAGCAGGAGACCCGCGGGCACGCCCACCCAGCCGGCGACGACGGTCGCCGTGGTGACGAGCGAGCCCAGTCGGCGGCCCAGGTCGCGGTCGACCGCGGGGTCGCCGGTGTCCGAGTCCTCCTCGGTGAGCAGGTCGGGGTCGTCCTCGTCGGCCGGGGCGATGCCCTCTTCCGCCTCGCGCGCCTCGAGGTCCTCAGCGCTCTCGGTGTCCCCTGCGTCGCTCCCGGCGGCGGACGCGCGGGCCGCCCCTTTCCGGCTCGCGCGGGACTCGGCGCGGCGCCGGGCCACGGCCGCGCCGTGATGGGCGAGGCGCGGGGGGATGATCGCGCCGAGCACGATCGCGGCGACGGCGAGCACGCCGAGCACCAGGAGCAGGACGGCGTTGTCCTCTCCGAGAGCGAAGTCGGTGATGAACTCCACGGGGTCTCCTGCCTGGTGGGACGGGCCGAGAGGACGGGCCCGTCGGATCGTTCCTGACGGATCGTGCCTGGGGAGGCTGGGGAGGGGCTGGGCCGGACCGGGTCAGTCCATCAGCCCAGCAGCGAGAGGTCCAGGACGTCCGGGGCGCCGTCGACGACGCGGATCGGGACGCCCCAGTCCTGCTGGTGCATGTGGCAGGCCGGGAACTCGACCGACGGATCCGCGTCGCACGAGGCGGCGCGCGCGTTCACGTGCAGCACGCCGTCCGAGTACGCCGGGTCCAGCACCACCGTGCGCTCGAGAGCGGTCGAGGTGCCCGATCCGGAGGTGAGCATCGAGGTGGGCGTCGTCGAGATCGACACCTGGGTCGAGGGGCCCAGCGAGTCGTCGAGCTTGTGCCCGGGCGGCGGGGTGAACAGCACGCGCACCGTGAGGGAGCCGGGGCCCACCTCGGTGACCGGGCGGGAGGTGCGCTGCGCGCCCTCGTCGAGCACGCGCTCGGCGGCGCGGGCCACGGGCACCCAGGTGAGGCGGTGGGCGCCGGACTCGACGACGATGAGCTGGCCGATGCCGTCGATCGGCGCGCCGATCACCGCGCCGGAGGGCTCGGCGAGATCGGTCGCGACGGTCACCACGGTGCCCTTGCCGTCGTCGCCCGTGAGGTCGATGAGGCGGATGGCGCCGTTGTAGGTGTCGCAGACGGCGAGGCGGCCGTCGGGCAGCGAGGTCACGCCCAGCGGATGCTGCAGGCGGGCGTGGTCGGCGGAGCCGTCGACGTGCCCGAAGTCGAACAGGCCCTTGCCCACGACGGTGCGCACGGTGAGGGTCTGCGGGTCCAGCAGGCGGATCGCGGAGGACTCGGAGTCGGCGATCGCGAGGGTGCCGTCGTCCATCTCGTCGATCCCGGAGGGCTGCGCCCACCAGGAGGAGACGAGGGCGCCGTCGACGAGGCCCTCCTGGGTGGTGCCCGCGAGCACGGCGAGCGAGCCGGTGCGCGGGTCGAACGTCCAGATCTGGTGGATGCCGGCCATGGTGATCACGGCGCGATCCAGGGCGTGGGACCAGGTGAGGTCCCACGGCGTCGACAGCGCGAAGTCGAGCGGGTCGCCCTCGCCCGTGGGCAGGGGCTGGCCCTGCATCCACTGCGCGCCGTCGCCCGCGACGGTGCCCACGATGCTCGTGGTGCGCGAGCGCAGCAGGCGGCTGCGGCCGAGCTCCACGGAGCGCAGGAGGTGGTTGGCGCTGTCGGCGACCAGGACCTCGTAGCCGGCCTCGTCGGCGACCTCCGGCGGGAGGACGAGCACGCCGTTGGGCTCGGCGAACAGGACGTCGGGCGCGTCGCCGTCGGCGCGGCCCCGTCGGCCCTCCCCGATGATCTCGGAGACGGTCGAGCCGTCGGGCTCGAAGACCACGAGGCGGTGCTGGCCGGCGTCGGAGACGATGAGCCGGCCGTCGTCGAGGGTCGCGACCTTCGAGGGGTAGCGCAGGGTCTGGGGCACGCGGTCGGCGATCACCGTCGGCGCGGGGCCGCGGCGCAGGGAGCCGTCGGCCTCCCCCTCGGCGACGAGCTGCGCGGCGAGAGCGTCGATGGTGTCCGCATGGCCCTCGCCCGAGAGGTTCGCGGCGATGCGGCCGTGGGTGTCCAGCACGATGAGGGTGGGCCAGGCGCGCGCCCCGTACTCGCTCCAGGTGCTGAGCTCGGGATCGTCGAGCACCGGGTGGGTGATCTCGTAGCGCTCGATGTTCGCGGCGAGGGCGTCGGCGTCCTTCTCGAACTCGAACTTCGGGGAGTGCACGCCGACGACGACGAGCTCGTCGGCCCACTTCTCCTCGATCGGACGCAGCTCGTCGAGGACGTGCAGGCAGTTCACGCAGCAGAAGGCCCAGAAGTCCAGGACGACGACCTTGCCGCGCAGGTCCTCGAGGTCCAGCTCGACGCCGCCGGTGTTCAGCCAGCCGCGGCCGCGCAGGGCGCTCCCGTGCACGCGGACGTCGCGCGCCGCGCCGCCGGCGGGGCCGGACGAGGGGCCGCCCGCGGGCGCAGCGGGGGCAGATCCGTCGCTGCTGGCAGGTCCGTCGGTCGCTTCGCCTGATGAAGTCATGGGGTCAAGTCAACACCGAGCCGCGGCGCGCGTGCCAGTCAAGCCCGCCATGCCGACGGGTCGGTCACACCCCGAGCGCGCCGACCTGGGCGTACGTCGGAGTGTGACGACGGGGTCGACGGGGTCGACGGGGCCGTCGGGCCGAGGGCGCCGACAGGCCGGCTCACCAGCTCTCGATCCAGCTCAGCAGGCCGGGGTCGGCGAGGGTGCGCAGGGAGAGGTCGGCGGGCGGGGCCTCGCCGTCCTGCGGGATCGTGATCAGGCGCAGGCCCGCCGAGCGCGCGGCCTGCGCGCCCGTGTGGGAGTCCTCGAAGGCGAGGGCCTGCGCGGGCTGGGCGCCGAGGGCGCGCGCGCCCGCCTCGTACATGTCCGGGAACGGCTTGCCGCGCGCCACGGTGTCGGCCGACTCGAGCACCCGGAAGTAGTCGCGCAGACCGGCGCGGCCCAGCTTGTCCTCGAGCATCTCGTGCCAGGAGTTCGAGGCGCAGGCGATCGGGACCCGCGCGCTCGTCGCGGCCAGGACCTCGTGCACGCCCGGGAGGACGTCGAGGTCGCCCGCGACGTCGCTGCGGAAGCGCTCGCGGGTCGCGTGGAGGACCTCCTCGTAGGGGGCGTCCGCGAGGTCGGCGATCACCCGGGAGGCGTCCTCGACGGTGAGCCCGAGCGGCAGGGCGCCCTCGGCGGCGGCCGGGTCCACGCCGTAGCGGGCGAGGATCGCGGGCTGCGTGCGGTGGCTCCACGCTGTCTCCGTGTCCAGGAGCATCCCGTCGCAGTCGAAGACGACGGCGCGCGGCGTCCAGTCGCCGAAGGCCTCGCGGAAGCGGTCGCCGGCCGTGCCGGCGGCGGCCGCGGCAGGGACCGGCGACGCGGGCGACGGCGCACCGGAGGACGGCGCTGCGGGGGACGGCGCCGTCCTCC